>JABMRB010001384.1 GCA_013202865.1 Candidatus Nealsoniibacteriota bacterium
CAATGGCCAGGCGCATGGCCGAGGTACTGGCCTCCCCCGCCTGGATGACGCCGCTGCCGGTGCCCACCGTGGATCGGACCGACAAGCGCTGGAAGTCCAGCGCCTTTTGGCGCGGCGACGTCTGGCCGCCGACGAACTACCAGATCGCCTCCGGTTTGGCCGCCTACGGCCATAAGGACCTTGCCGCGGAGATCGCCGACAAGACAATCGCCAACGCAATCAAGAACGGCATCAGCGAACACTACGATTCGATTTCCGGAAGGCCGCTTGGTGTGCGCGACTACTGCATGAGCAGTACGCTCGTGACCATGATGCTCGACGGACTCACCCGAGAACACGAACTGAAGTTACGTGACGGAAACCCCGATTCGTCGGCGCGAAAGTAGGCTTCGGCATTCGGGCCGATCGAGAAGGTACGACCAATGCAGACGATTCGACGATGCGTGTTTTCGGCTCTCAGTCTGGTTTGCGTTGTGATTCCAGGTGTGGCGACTTGTTTCAGCGCCGAAAGGTCCATGCCGGGCACTCCGTCACCTGGAGACGAAGACAAGCTTGTTGTCGACGAATTCGAGGCCGGCCTTTTCCCGTTGGTTCACGACAAGCGGGCCGCCGACGTCTTCGTTGATTCGAGTGATTGGACGGTTGCTCGAATCGTTGCCCGTGATCTAACGCTGGACATCGAGCGGATTACCGGCTGCAAGGCCCTCTTAAAGAACTCGCCCGACGACCTTTCCGCACACGCGGTTCTGGTCGGAACGCTGGGCAAGAGCCCCGTAATCGACGGCCTCGTCAAAACCGGCAAGATCAAAGTGGAAGACGTCCGCAGCCAGTGGGAAACCTTTGCAATGCAGGTCGTCTCGAACCCGTTGCCTGGTGTAAAACAGGCTTTGGTCGTCATCGGCAGCGACCGCCGGGGCACGGCTTACGGCGTGTATGAAGTTTCGCGACGGATCGGCGTATCGCCCTGGTATTGGTGGGCCGACGTCACGCCGCGCCACCGCGCATCGCTTTACGTGCGGCCGGACCGCGTCCGCATCGGGCCACCGTCGGTCAAGTATCGCGGCATCTTCATCAACGACGAGATGTGGGGTATCCGACCCTGGGCAGCCGGTAACTTTGCGCCCGACGAGGGACTCGGGCTGGGCCCGAAGACCTACCGCAAGATATTCGAACTCCTCCTGCGGCTGAGGGCCAACTACATCTGGCCCGCGATGCACCGCCAGACCAAACCCTTCAACTACTATCCCCAGAACAAAGTCGTCGCCGACGACTATGCGATCGTGATGGGCTCCAGCCACATCGAGCCGATGTTGCGGAACAACATCGGCGGTGCCGAGTGGGACCAGGAGGCCGGTACGGAGTGGAACTACCTGACGAACCGCCAGGCGATCTACGACTACTGGCAGCGACGCGTGAAGACCAACGGCCGGTACGAAAACATCTACACGATCGGCATGCGCGGGCAGGACGATGAGGCGATGGAAGCCGGAAAGACGCCGCAAGAGAAGATCAAGCTGCTCGAGCGGATCTTCCGCGATCAGCGCGAGATCCTGGCGAGACACGTCAATCCCGACGCGACCAAAGTGCCCCAGGTGTTCATTCCGTACACCGAAGTCCTGGGGCTCTACGATCGGGGACTGAACGTGCCCGACGACGCGATCATCTGTTGGCCCGACGACAACTTCGGCTATATCCGCCGGCTGCCCACGCCAGAGGAGCAAGCCCGTGGCGGCGGCTCCGGCGTTTACTATCACATCCAGTGGCTCAACGGCGCCACAACCGCCTACACCTGGCTGAACACCATGCCGCCGGCTTTGATTTGGGAGGAAATGAACAAGGCCTACCGCTATAACGCCCGAAGCCTCTGGGTCTTGAACGTGGGCGACATCAAGCCGGGCGAGATCGGCGTCGAGTTCTTTCTCGACATGGCCTGGTGTCCCGAGCGATGGCGCCGCGACAACGTCCGCGAGTTCCTCGTGCAGTGGGCCGCAAGGGACATTGACGCGCGCTTTGCCCACCAGATCGCGGAAATCATGGAAGAGCATTTCCGACTCGGCTACACGCGCCGGCCGGAGCATCTGGTGCAATACTCGCGCAACAAGCCCCTGCGATTCTCCTGGTTCAGCATCGACAACTACAACGACGAAGCCCAACGCCGTCTCGATCGCTACGAAGAAATCGCCCGCCGCGCGGAGGTTATCTATCGGCAAGTCCCGGCCGACCGAAAAGACGCATTCTTCGAACTGGTCTTATACCCCGTCCGATGCGCGTGCTTGATGAACCAGAAGGTCATCTATGCCGACAAGAGCATGCAATACGCCGAAGCCGGTCGTGCAAGCGCCGGTGAGTACGCGAGCAAGGCACGCGCGGCCGCCGAGGAAATCATCCAACTGACGGACCACTACAACAAAGGCTTGATTACGGTCGGCAGCAAGTGGAACCACATGATCTCGTGGGCGCCCGGACCGTGGGGAAGCCAGCGGCATCAGTTCGAAATGCCGCCGCTGAGCGATTTCGACGGCCTGGGACCGCCCACGCTGGGTGTCGCCCTGGAAGGTGGCACTGTTACCGGGAGTGACTCTGCGGACACCTTGCCGGACCTCAGTGTTTACACCAAGGGAAAACGCTTTGTTGATCTGTTCAACCGGGGCAAAGGGCGCATCGACTGGAAGGCGGTCCCGTCCAAGCCCTGGGTTGCGCTCAGTCGCGCCGGGGGACAATTCGCGACGGAGCAGCGCATCTGGGTACATATCGACTGGGACCGCGCACCGAAGGGCGAGGCGATCAAGGCATCCGTAAACTTCGTCACCAGTGGCGGTAATCAGCGAATCGTCGTGCCGGTCTTCAATCCGGCCGAGCCACTGCCGGACAGTGTCACTCCCAGTAACAGTGTCACTCCCAGTAACAGTGTCACTCCCAGTAACGCTGCAATCGGCTTCGTCGAAAGCCACGGCTACGTCTGCATGGAAGCCGAACATTTCTCGCGCCGGCGGAATCCGGATGCAGCGCGATGGGATGTCATCAAGGGACTGGGCCGCTCGGGCGATTCGGTCACCGTTTTCCCCCCGACAGCCGCCAGCCGCACCGAAGTCGAAGCAATGCGACAACATTCCCCCGTGCTGGAGTACGATATGCACGTCTTCACTCCAGGTGAGGCTTCTTTGGAGATCCAGTGTCTGCCGACCCAACCGATCAATGCCGAACACGGGGTGCGGCTGGCCGTTAGCCTGAATGACTCAGAGCCGCGGATTATTGAGAAAGCAGGACGTGGCAGCGTTCTCGAAAACGTTCGTCGCTTGACCCTGATACTGGATATCCCGAAGCCGGGTCGCAGCGTTACTGGGAGTAACCATGTCCTGAAGATCTGGATGGTCGATCCGGGCGTGGTCGTGGATCGCATCGTGCTCTATACTAAACTGCCCAAAGACTCTTACCTGGGACCACCCGAGTCCTATTATCGGGCCGGTCCGAAGAAGTAGTCAGGTCATTCAGCAGGAGATCGCACACCAGCCAGTGCAGCCCGACCCGTTGCAGTGTGATTACGGGAAGATACCCGCACAATACGGGAGCCCCGGAGCTGCACACGGGCTTGCCCGAGGGGCAGATCATGTTTCCCGCGATCCTGAATCAGGCAGGTTACCATACCGCGGCAGCCGGCAAGTGGCACCTGGGCACATACGCCAAGAGTGCGTTCGAGAAGATCGTAGACAGTTCCCCTTCCCGCGCTGCAAGACGCGACTCTGCGACAGCGGGATCAAGACGCCGTTTGTCGTACGCTGGCCTGACGGCTTCGTCAAGCCGGGCCGCGTCTGCAACAGCCTGGTCAGCGTCATCGACGTCGCACCGACCATCCTGAAGCTGGCCGGCTTGAAGCCGCCGCCGAGCTTTCAGGGGTCAGTATGGCTGCACTGTTGACCGACCCGGAGACGTCCATTCGGCAATACGTGTTTGCGGAGCACAATTGGCAAGCCCCGCGGCTCGCTCTCGTTCTCGCGGCTACGGGCTGGCTGGGGGTTCTGAGTTGTGGATGGCGACGGGTACGGCGACGGCCGTTGCTACCGCTGCTACGATGAACCACGGATTGGATAACAGAAATGCCAGACCGCCTTGGCCGCGTACGGCTTCGTCGCCGGCCACTACCAGAGCAGCCTGCCGAGCCGTCGGCGGAGACGTTCCGTGGGCCCAAACGCGGTAGGAGGCGCGACCGCCGACGGCAACGAGTTGGTAAACGCCGCCTCGCAGCCCCGGAAACTGGAAACGTCCGTGCTGGTCCGTTTCGGTCGTCCACGATCGTTGATTCTGATCGAAGATTGTGACCGGCGTGCTTTCAATCGGCAGCCCTTGGGCGTCGATCACTTGGCCGTGCAGGACGCCTTCGCCGGTCAGCGCCACGTCGCCGACGATCGAAGACCTTGCCTGGCTGAGATCATCAGCCAATAGCGGCCGCGGCAGGCAAAGCCCGACCACCGCCAATCCCACCAATGCCCCTTTGACGATATGGATACGCTTCATCGGTCGTACTCGCGTTGTGAAATGATAGAAGACGCCCTATTCATCGACATCCGCTACGATCCAACTGGAGAAAAGCGACGTCAAAGTTTGCCGAATCCGCGTAACCGGAACTCCCTAGACTTCCCTGACTTCCCAGGTTACGGTTGGGTGTGGACTGGAGTGTCGTTCGGCGGCGATGCCGATTGCGCTGCATGTCCCCCCGGAACGCAGTCCGGGGGCGTTTGACGTCTCCCCCCACTCCCCACTCCCCACTCCCGACTGCCTTCCCCCTTCCCCTTCCCTGGCCTTGCCGGGCGGCTGGGAATCGTTAGAATGCAGCGAACCGATGAGCATCAACGAATCTGACGAAATCCGCGGAACAGCCGACTCTACCCCACCCGGGCCGATCGTCTTTGTGAGAGGGTTGGTCGCCGAACAACTGCCACAGCCGCCCCCCCCGCCCGCACCCCACAGCCGGATGCGCCTGCTGCCGGCACTGCTCTTCGTAGCCACCTGCTCCAGCACGTTGTTTGCCGGCGGTTGGGCGTACGCCGGGTCGGTGATGGTTATCCTCGCCTGCCACGAGGCCGGACACTTCATCCAGGCCCGCCGCTACGGCGTCTACACGAGCTTCCCCTTCTTCCTTCCGATGCCGTTAGGCCCGTTGGGAACATGGGGGGCCGTGATCTCCATGGACCCGCACATCGGCGACCGGCGGAAACTGTTCGATATCGGCATCACCGGTCCGCTGGCCGGACTGGTGCCCACGCTGGTCTGTTGTGTGGTGGGGATGTATTTGACTGACGGCGGCGCCGTCGGTGGCGCCGCGGACAGATACCCGCCCGTCCTTCAGTTCCTTGCTTATTGGTTTAACGCTCCGATGCCGCCGGGCCACGCCCAGGTCCATCCGGTCCTATTTGCCGGCTGGGTCGGCCTGTTACTCACCTCGCTGAACCTGATGCCCATCGGTCAACTCGATGGCGGCCACATCCTGTATGCCCTACTGCCTAAGGGAGCACACCGCGTTGCCAAGACGTTGCTGCTGGCGGCCATTGCGGCCATCATCCTTTTCGAGCAGTGGTTCTGGGTAGTGATGCTGGTCCTGGCGATCCTGATCGGCCCCTTCCATCCACCCACCGGCGACGACAAAGTGCCCCTGGGCCCGGTCCGTATCGTGCTCGGCTGGCTCACCTTGGCGTTCATCCTGATCGGTTTCACGCCCAATCCGATCCGGTTCCTGCAGTAGTCACCTGCCCGCGATTCGGAGCATGGCTTCGAGGCTCTTTTCGACGTCGCTCTCTTCCGTTGCCCAACAGGAGACGCTGATCCGCATGGCGGTGTGGCCTTGCCAGTGCGTGCGCCCACACCAGGTCGTGCCGTCGGCTTGGATCTCCTCGATGACGCGTTCGGTGGTGCGTGCGTCGCCGAAGGAGACCAGCACCTGGTTGAGCACGACGTCGTTGAGGATCGAATAGCCGGCCGCTCGAAACCCCTGGGCAAAGCGGCGGGCGTGGCGGCAGGTCCGCTCGATCAGATCCGCCACGCCGGAGCGGCCGAGAGATTGCAGGGCGGCCCAAATTTCGACCCCGCGGGCACGCCGTGAGAATTCGGGTGTGAAATCGGAGGGGTTGCGGCCTTCTGATTCGGACGGGAGGTACTCGGCCGAAACCGCCATGGCCGCCTTGAGCGCATCCCGGTCGCGGACAATAGCCAGCCCACTGTCGTAAGGCACGTTGAGCCACTTGTGGGCGTCGGTCGCCCAAGAGTCGGCCCGGGCGATGCCATGGGTGAGTTCGCGAAGCCCGTCAACGGCGGCGGCCCAAATCCCAAACGCTCCGTCGACGTGTACCCAAGCCCCTGCCTCATGGGCCGCATCGCAAACGGATGCCAAGGGATCGAACGCCCCCGTGTTGACGTTACCGGCCTGCATGCAGACGATCGTCGGCCCGGCAATCGGTGGAAGCGCCTCGCCGCGCATGCGACCCTGTTCATCCACCGGCACGCGGACGACCCGATTGCGTCCCATACCGAGCAGGCCCAAGGCTTTCGTTACCGACGGATGCGCTTCGTCCGAGACGATCACGGTAATGGGCGGCGCACCGAAGAGCCCATCGGCCTCGACGTTCCAGCCGGCTCGGGCCAGGACCGCATGTCGGGCGGCAGCCAGGCCGCAGAAGTTGGCCATGGTCGCCCCGGTAACAAACGCGCCGGCGCTGTCCGGTGGAAGACCGAACAGCTCGATGAGCCACTCCAACGCGATTTGTTCCAGCAAGGCGGTTCCCGGCGTGACGTTGGCCAGGGCGCTGTTCTGATCCCATGCTCCGGCAAGCCAATTGGCGGCCAGCGCTGCCGGCAGTGATCCGCCGACGACAAAGCCGAAGAATCGAGGTCCCGCCATAGCCATCGTGGCGGGAGAGCCCAACGTGTCCAGCGCCGCGAGCACCGATTCGGGCGAGCTGGGGCCGTCGGGCATGGGGCCGTGCAGCGAGTTCAACGCCGCAACCGCTTCAGGCGACGGCGCGACGGACCGAGAAGACAAGCCCTCCAGATAGCGGATTGCACGCTCGGCCGTGCCTTCGAGCAGTTCTCGTATTCGATCGTTCGCGTCCATCAGCATTCCTTCTGGAAGATGTACGTTTAGCCGTCGGTCAAAACAAAGGGGTCAGGACTCTTTGATGGCATTCCAGGGAAACACGGCGGTCGAGGCGAGCCGGAGCAGCTCACTAACGCCGACTCAAGGAGGCGGCCTAGTTGTCCGTGCTTGCCTAATCTCTATCAATGAGTCCTGACCCCTTTGTTTTCCCCCGGTGTGTTCACCGGGGGCTAAATGGGGTGATTCTATCCCTGGCACACGATTCGCCAGCAGCGGTGGATGCGGCGGTTGCGGAAATCTTCGGGGACGGTCTGGCGGCTGATCTCTTGGATCGTGGCTGCGGCGAGCTGCTCTTCGGCGAGCTTGAAGCGGCGGAAGTTTGTTGAGAAGAAGACCACGCCGCCGGGCGACATCAGCTTGAACAACCGGTTCAACAACGCCACGTGGTCGCGTTGCACGTCCCAGAACTGCTCGGTCCGCTTGCTGTTGGAAAACGTCGGCGGATCGACCAGCGCTAGATCGTAGGTTGCCGCCACCGCGTGGCTCTCGAGGAAACTCATCGCGTCGTTGCGGACGAAATGATGCGGCCCATCCCGAAAATCGTTGAGCGTCATATTCTTACGGGCCCAGTCGAGATACGTGTTCGACAGATCGACCGAAGTCGTCGACGCCGCCCCGCCCGCGGCCGCGTAAACGGTGAAGGCGCCCGTGTAGGCGAACAGATTGAGGAACCGCTTCCCCTTGGCTTCGTCGCGGACCATCGATCGGGTAATGCGGTGGTCGAGGAACAGCCCGGTGTCGACGTAATCGGAGAGGTTGATGCGAAACCGCAGCCCGCCCTCCGAGACCAGGGCCGTCCGTTCGTCGTCGGCGTATCGCTCGTACTGCGTGGAGCCCCGCTGCCGCAGGCGGAGTTTTGTGAAGACCTTCTCCGGCGGCACGTCGAGCACCTCACCGGCCGTGCGAACCATCAGGTCGAGCCAGTCGGCGTGCTCGGCGGCCGAGCGCTCGTGGGGCCGTTCATATTCGGTAACGTGCAGGTAGTCTTCATAGCGATCGACGACCAGCGGCACCTCGGGCACGTCGCGTTCGTAGAGCCGGTAGCAGGTGATACCACGTCGCGACGGCCAGCGTCGCAGGTGGCGTGCCCGTTTCGTCAGCCGGTTGCGGAACTCCTCGGCTTGGCGCCGCGACGCAGGCAACAATCCGCCAAACGCCGGGCGGGCCAGCGGGCGCTCGTCGTCAGCGGGCTCGTCGGGTGCCGCTTCCGGTATCGCTTCGTCGGCTTCGGCAAGACGCGTGCCCGGTTCGGGCCCGTGGAACTGAAAGTACGTGCATTCGATTCGGCCGTTGTAGAGTTTCCGCCGTCGATCGGCCTTCTGGCCGACCAGCGCCTCGAAGTTCGGATGCGACGTGAGGATGTAGTGCGACCAGGTCTTCAACCGCCGCAGCACGTCGGGCATGGCGCGATAGAGTTCTTGCACCTCATCCCGCTCTCCCATCCGCTGGCCGTAGGGTGGGTTGCCGATCACGCAGCCGAACTGTCGGCTGCTTGTAATCTGTGCGAAATCGTGGCGTTGAAAATGCACGTCCTCCGCCACGCCGGCCTGCTGGGCGTGGTATCGCGCCAAGCTAAGGGCCTCGCCGTCGACGTCGGTGCCGATGATCCGCGTCGGCAGCCCCGGCAAGGCGGCCTGCCGGGCTTCCTCTCGGGCAGCTTCCCAGATTTCGCCCGTCACCCGCGGCCACGCCTCGGCGGCAAACTCGCGATTCAATCCCGGGGCCATGTTGCGCCCGATCATCGCCGCTTCGATTGGGATCGTGCCCGTGCCGCAGAACGGATCGATCAACGGCCGCTCGGGCCGCCAGAAGCTGAGCATGACCATGGCGGCCGCGAGCGTCTCTTTGAGCGGGGCCCGGCCGGCCAGCTTGCGATACCCTCGCTTGTGCAGCCCCGGTCCGGTCGTGTCGATCACCAGCGTGGCCAGATCCTTCAGCAGGGCCACCTCGACGGTCACCCGCGGGCCGGTCTCGGCGAGTTCCTGCACGCCGTGGGCCGCCCTGAGCTTCTCGACGATCGCCTTCTTGACGATCTTCTGGCAGGCCGGCACGCTGGAGAGTTGCGACTTGATCGACCGCCCCTTCACCGGAAACTCACCGTCTGCGGGAATCCACTCCTCCCACGGCAAGGCGTACGTCTGGTCGAAGAGCTGACCGAAATCGGTCGCCTCGAACGCGCCGAGCCGCACCAGCACCCGGTCAGCCGCTCGCAGCCAGAGATTCGCCCGGGCGATCGCGCCGACGTCGGCCTCGAAGAGCATCCGCCCGGGCTGGACGGTTTTGCTCGTGTAGCCCAGCGCTTCGAGCTCGCGGGCAACAATTGCTTCGAGGCCGAATGTTGAGGTGGCGAGAAGGTCCATGGGGAAGGTTCGTATTACCTGGATTTATCGCGGGTGGCGCGTTTGTTCAGTTCATGCTCGTCATGATCATGTAGAGCATTCGATTATACCGAGCGGAGCGAGTCAGCCGGCCTGTTCCGGCTCGCGTTCATCCGTTTGTTAGGCCCCGGAGCGCGATCTGAACATGTAGATCGCCCAACCAAGCGTGTCGCGCCCCCAACGCAGGTATGCCGCCCTCGCCTTGCTCACGCGCTCAACCACCTCCGCCAAGTCCGGATCATCTGGATGGGTGCGAGCGTACTCGGCTGTCGCGAACCATTGGAGGCCCTCATACCTGTCCCAGTCGTCCTTGCTGCTCACGATGGTGTGAACGAGCTCCGTTCCTCGCCGCTCTCCGGCTTCTGCATTCGAGGAGTGGCTCCCGAAGTCCTCTCGTGCGCACCCGGATGCCTCTAGGTAATCCCCTGACGGCTCCTGCTGCCAGTATGGCTCTCCCACGATCACCCAGCCGCCTGGCCTCACCATGCTGATCAGCGCTTCGAGAGTATTAGCATGC
>JABMRB010001385.1 GCA_013202865.1 Candidatus Nealsoniibacteriota bacterium
ATCCACTACTGTTGGGGTAGCCTCACACTCGCCCGAGTGGTCGAGTAGGCGTTTCGGCCTTTCTCGCGGCCTTGCCGCAGGAGGAGGACATGCCGGCCCAGTTCGATCCCTATCATCGCTGGTTGGGTATCCCGCCGGAGAAGCAGCCGCCGAGTCACTACGCACTGCTGGCCATCGAGCCGTTTGAAGGCAGCGCCGACGTGATCGAGAGCGCGGCCGATCAGCGAATGGCCCATCTGCGGAACTACCAGGCGGGCGAGCACAGCGATCTCTCGCAGAAACTGTTGAACGAAGTGGCCGCGGCGAAAATCTGCCTGTTGAATTCGGCCACGAAGGCCGCCTACGACCGGAAGCTGCGGGAGAAGACCGAGGCGGCCAGGCCGGTCGTGCCCAAGGCCGTGTCGATGCAGCCTAGACCGGTTGCACCGGTCGGACGACCCACTCAGGTTGCCAGCGACGAACCGACGTCCATGGCCTCATTTGCCCGACGACGGCGGTCGCAATTCGGGCCGATCGTTGCCGGCGGCGTGATCGCGGCGGTGGTGATTGGCGGCCTGATCCTCTGGGCACTGAACTCCGACAGGCCGCCCGACGACGGCGGGGACGTCGCCCAGCGGTCGGGCAAGAACGGCACGCCGGAGGAGCCGCCGGGCGACACGTCGCCGGACCCCACCGTGGAACAGCCGGACAACACGCCGCCTGCCCCGTCCGATGGGGCGCCGCCCGAAAACGTCGGCCCTAACAAGAACCCGCCCGACGGCGACCCGGCCGTTCTGCCCGAGACCGATCCCGGGGAAGACGACCCCCCGACAACTCCGCCCGGCGACGACACCCATCCGCCTGAGCCCGATTCCGATCAACCGCCGCCGAAGCAGGAGCCGCAACGGCGACCGGTGCCCTCGACTGCCGCTCAAGACGAGGTTACCCGGCAACTCGACGAGGTTTACAAGTTCGCCGATGTCAAGACCGCGGCAGAGAAACTCGCGTTGGTCGAGCAGTTGATGAAACTGGCCGACGAGGCCAAGGAGAACGCGGCCGAACAGTTCGTCCTGTTGCGAAAGGCGATGGAATTGGCCGCTGCCGCCGGCGACGCCGTCTTGATGCTCGAAGCGGTCGACGCGATCGCGGCCGGCTTCGAGATCGACGCCTTGGCCGTCAAGCAGAAGGTCCTTCCGCAGGCAGCTAAGGCCGCCACCGACGCGGAGCAGATTGGTCGGCTGGTGGAAGGCTCGTTGGCCGTGGTCGACGAGGCGATGGCCAGCCATCGGTACGACGTGGCGCTTGAGGTCGTCCAGGCGACCACCCGCGCTTGCCAACAATCGATCGGCAGGGATTACCGCAAGCAGATTTCCGGCCGTCGCGAGGAAGTGCAGAAGCTTCACACGGCATGGCAAGAGTTCCGCAATGCAATGACCACCCTGGAGACCTCGCCCGACGACGCGGCCGCCAATCTGGCGGCCGGCCGGTGGCATTATCTCTTTCTCAACGACTGGCAAGAGGCGTTGCCCTACCTATCGAAGTGCCGCGACGCGGCCCTGAAGTCGGCCGCCACGCTCGAACTGGCCTCCCCGGCCGACGCCACACAACAGGTCGCCGCCGGCGACGCCTGGTGGACCGCCGCCGAGACGGCTGAGGACGAAGCCAAACCGGTCCTGATGCATCGCGCCGGCTACTGGTACGAGCAAGCCCAGCCCAACGTCAAGTCCGCGTTGGTCAAAGGCAAGCTGGCCCAGCGGTTGGGGGAGATCGCCAAGGTCGAGCTTCCCGCAGCGCAACTCGCCGGCGTCACCGCAGACCGCAATCAGCAGCCCCAGGGCCGCGAAGTTACTGCCGACGCGCTCGTCTTGTGGAATACGCACAATGCGAAGTACAAGAATCGAGGCGCGCTAATGTGCAACGTGTGGTTGGGGCGCAACGGCAAGGTGGTTTGGAGTGCGAGGAGCATCTTAGTCAACTGGGCAGCACCGGTAGACCCTCGAACCGTCGTTCGGCTGCCCAAAGTGAAGTTCGACGTGCTGCGAGTGGAGATCACCAAGGCGTTTAAGGACGGCGGCGGCCTCTCTGAAATTGAAGTGTATCAGGGAAACGTGAACATCGCACGGGGACTCATTGCCACCGCAAGCGCATCGCAGAACACAGTGCCAGGCAACGTCACCGATGGCATCACCCAGTCAGAGAGACACCGGATCGGATACTGGTTGCTTCCAGACAACACTCCCGGGTGGATCGAAGTCGACTTCTCCAGAGAGGAGATAGACGCCGCGCCCTTCCTCCTTCCGAACGGCCAAGGAGTAGACCCCGGTCTGCCACCGCCCGCCGACGCGGGAACGACGGGCGAGCCCGCGCCTCTTGACGGCCAACCGTTGATCCCGTCGGCCGGCTCCGAGCGAACAGAGCCCCGGCCGCCTTCCCAAACCGGCAGGGAGATTCCACGCGGCCAATGGGTGGAGTTGCTCGGACCCGTCGACGTCGCCAAGGACGGCGTGGCGGGCAAGTGGACCCGCGCGGGCGAGGCCGTAGGCGTGTCTCCTTCGGGGATGGCTACGCTGATGCTGCCGGTGCGCATCGAAGGGAGCTATGAGTTGGTGGTCGAGTCCACCGGAACGGCCGGTACGAACTCGGTGGTCGTCATTCCGCCCGTGGGCTCGAGGCAGTGTTACGTGATGCTTAATGGATGGAAGGGAACTGCAAGCGGGATCGGGCAAATCGATGGCCGCAGTGGCAGCGAGAATTCCACGACCAAGAAGCCGGGCCCCTTGCGAAACGGCCGACGAAACAGCATCTTGCTTCGCGTTCAATTAGCGGGCGACAGGGCAGACATCAAAGTCCTCCTCGATCGGAATCCGTACACGAGCTGGAGCGGCAAACAGGCATCGCTCAGTCTGCCCGAGTCATGGGGACGGTGGGATTCAGACCGGCCGGTCCTCGGAGCGAGCGACAGCTCCGTCACCTTCCACAGCGTGCGGTTTCGGCTCCTGTCCGGCACCGCCTCCTGGGTGCGGCCCGTTGTCGCTCTGCCGAGCCAAGGCGAGCAAACCGAACCGTAGGTCAGGGCTCGCCCTGACGCTACCCGATCCCACCCACGTCACCGTTGCGGGACTCACTGCAACGATAGTCCTTGCCGCGTTCCTCTTTTCCGTCGGCTTGTATTGACCGCCGAGATTCACTATGCTGGGGGGGGAATGCGTCGCTCGCCAGGGCGGTCGGGCGGATTCCGTCCTTTTTCGCGGCCTTGCCGCTGGAGGAGACTATGTCGGCCCAGTTCGATCCGTATCATCGCTGGTTGGGTATCCCGCCGGAGAAGCAGCCACCGAGTCACTACGCGCTGCTGGCCATCGAGCCGTTTGAAGATTCCGCCGACGTGATCGAAAGTGCGGCCGATCAGCGGATGGCCCACCTGCGCAACTTCCAGGCAGGCGAGCACAGCGATCTCTCGCAGAAACTGCTCAACGAGGTGGCCACGGCCAAGATCTGCCTGTTGAACCCCGACAAGAAGGCCGCCTACGACCGGACGCTGCGAGAGAAGATCGAGGCGGCCAGGCCGGTCGTACCCAAGGCCGTGCCGGCAATACTTAAACCGGCCGGTCAGCCTGCTCGGGTCGCGACGGGCGAAGAAACGTCCATGGCCGCGATTGCCCGACGACGCCGGTCGCAACTCGGGCCGATCGTTGCCGG
>JABMRB010001386.1 GCA_013202865.1 Candidatus Nealsoniibacteriota bacterium
AAATTACACTGATCCATGACGATGGTCTCCTTTCCGTGGCTGGAAGCAATTCCAGCCAGTTAAAGTTTTTCCATCCGGCGATTTTCGCCGAACGGGAGACCATCGTCAACTTTTAACAACTAATGGGACGCTTCCTGGCTCTTCCTGAAGAACATGACGGTACCATTGCGCGAAATTCTCAGCGTGTGAAGACAGGTTGCGGGCTTCGGAATCAGCTACCTGCTTTACGACTAGCGGAACAGGTTGGATGATCAGCCACTTGTTGATTTCCTCCCGGAATCGAAGCAGAGGTAGATTATCTTCCCGTTTGGCGATCGTTGCAATTATCGAGCGGCTCCAGTCGGCCGTGAAATGCGTTCCTTTTTCTACTTGGTTTGTATCTCGATTTATACGATAGAGATGAGCATCTTTTCCATCGAATAGGAAGAATGTAGAGTTCTTCCATTTAAGTTCTTCTCGCTTGATTCGTGCCTTATTCTCCCGATGATAATATTCAATAATGAGTTCATAGTCGTATTGTTCCTCATCAATCATTAAAGAGAAACCGATGGTTTGTTCATCTCGTCTATCCCATGTTGTCAGGCTTGTTATGCTGAAAATATCCTCAATGTGTTCGCCTCGCAGAAGTCGTTGAATGCTGCGCAAGACGTCCAATGTGGATGTCTTTCCTGAACCGTTATCCCCCAGCCAGAGTTGATAAGTCCCTGGCTCGATCCTGAAATTCGTCAGACACCGGAAATTGTCGATATAGATTTCCCTTATCATCAGTCCATCCTCCTATTCGCGTTCATTCCCTGGATTTGCATGCTGAAATCCTACCCCCGTTTTCCGTGCCGGCCCGTTGCCTCGCGATGTGACATGGTAGATCCCGTTTTCCCGATCGATGCGTGGCGGACGCGCCATCATACCCGAATCCTAGCGGCAATCCTGCCCGTGAGTCAACCACTAAATTGCAGAATTCCAGGTCTGCGCCCACATGACCCCGGGCGCAGGCCTGCCCCCCAGGACCCGACCGCGTGTCAGTGAGCGTGTG
The DNA here is from genome assembly GCA_013202865.1 of Candidatus Nealsoniibacteriota bacterium. Lineage (GTDB taxonomy): Bacteria > Planctomycetota > Planctomycetia > Pirellulales > Thermoguttaceae > JABMRB01. Next base: position 1,034 of record JABMRB010001386.1, read on the forward strand.
AGTTGCTGCGTCCCTATTCTTCGGCATGGGCCGCATTCCTCGATATTCGAGCGGTCTTATTCTCTTTCCGCCTCGCAAGCCGACCACGCGCGCCGCAAGGTGTCCTTTCGCGCCACATAGCCGCAAGGTGTGCAAACTACCGGTTCCGGCACGATAGCACCTCGTCGATTGGGCCACAGAAAATATAATTCAGCGGACCCACACAACAATACGGAAACGGAGATGCGATATGAAATTGAACGATTACTTCGAGAACGCCAAGGGGATTGGTGTGTTGGCCACCTCGAATGCCGACGGTGAAGTCGATGTTGCCATTTACTCCAGGCCGCACTTCCTGGAGGGGAGCGACCAGGAATTGGCGTTCATCATGGGTGATCGTTTGAGTCACGATAACCTTCAGTCGAATCCCCACGCGGCCTACTTGTTCCTCGAAGAAGGAAGCGGATACGTCGGCAAACGCCTGTTTCTAACCAAGATCCGCGAGGAAACCGACCCCGAGAAGATCGCGGCGACACGGCGGCCGGACCTATCTCCGCAATGTGCGGCCACAGATGCCGAGAAGAGGCACCTCGTCTACTTTCGGGTGGATAGGACACGTTGCCTGGTTGGCTCGGGCAAGGAAAAGGAATTGGCGTCTTCGGCACCGGCCAGTTGAAGACGTGAAGTAACCTGTTCCAGGAGTGTTATGATGAAAACCGAAACGACAGATCAGCCTGCGCGATCGCGATGCGCAGTCTGCGAAGGGGTCGCCCAGAGGCTCTCGTCGGCACAGGTCCATCAGCAGCTTCTAGCCCTTGCCGGATGGCGGCTGATCGACGACGGCCGCCGGATCCGCAAAGACTGGGAAGTAAGAAGCTTCCGCGCCGGCATGGAGTTTCTCAACCGCGTGGCCGAAGTGGCCGAACACCATGATTGCGAGAAGGAGCCCACACGGCGAGACCTACGTCATCGAACGAGCCAGTGAGACGTCGCGCGAGTTCTGGACCGGGGAGAAGTGGTCCGAGAGCGAGACGGACGCTCGCTGGTATCAGCAACGCCCGATCGCTGGGCTGGTGACCGCTTGCGAAACGGCACAGGTGGTCGACTATCCGGAAGGCGAGTTCGACGACTAAGGCACATCGCCGATTACGAAGGATTCATTCCACCCTACTTCGTACCCTTCGCCGCTGGTTCGGTGTGGCTGGCCGGAACCACCGGGTTCGGGGAGTCGGCTGCCTTCGCGGGTGTTTTCTTCGCTGCTGGTTCGGTGTGGCCGGCCGGAACGACCGCCTTAGGCGAGTCGGTTGCCTTGGTCTTCGCCGCCAGTTCGGCTTCATTGGCCTTCGCCTCGGCAGCAGCGGCCTCCTTGGTTTTCGCCGCCAGCACGGCCTCCTTGGACTTCGCCGCCAGTTCGGCCGCCTTGGCCTTCGCCTCGGCCGCCTTGGTCGCCGCCGCCAGCGAGGCCGCCTTGGCCTTCGCTTCGGAAGCAGCGGCGGCCGCCGCCAGCGCGCGTTCCGGCACCGATTCGTGGAAGTAGGCCTCGTCCGCCACGGAGACCTCGCCCGGCTTGGGACCACCCTCTTCGCCGAGCGGGACCAGCGGGATCTTGATTTTGCCGCCGGCGAAACTCGTACCTTCGTAGATGTTTCCCCGTTGGAACGGACCGGCACCGAGCAGCCAGATGTCCTTAGCACGGCTCTCTACCGGCACAATGCCCGACTGCCAGATCGGACGGCCCGTGTGGCGGTTGTAGCAGAACACGGCGATCTTGACCACCGCGCGTTGCTCGGTCCGCGTGGCCAGCGGCATCTCGGGCAGACTGGGCGGCAGCCCGGGCACAGGAAGCATCGCCGGAATCTGCGTGGCCGGAACACCGAAGGTCAGTTCGCTGCGATCGGTGCCTACCGCCCCGGCTCGGACCTCGGCGATGTAGTCGGCCGCCTCCCGGGCGTCCATCAATTGGCATCCCGAAGCCAACATGTGCTGCCGCAACGTGCTGACCAGGTAGGCCGAGTCGGTCACGCCGCTTAGTGGTTTCGAGTCGAGATAGACTTTCTTACTGGCGACCGCGCGAAAATCGAGCCCGGCAACGGCGCGTTCCATGGCGTCGGAAACCAACAACTGCTCGGTGGCCGTCCGCCGCGTGTCGGTCCACTTGGTCGTGCCGCAGCCGGACAGGGCCACGCAGCACAGCAAGATCGCCGTAGGACAGGTTCGCCATATAGAGAAAATGCGCATATTGTACGTTGGGCGATCGGGCGGAGCCGGGCGGTTGCACGAAGAGACGGTCTCGATGGTTCATTCGGCATAACAGACTGGGAACTATAGGGAAACTATTCCGGCAAAGAAGAAGCCGGCCCGAGATCGAGAAAAGGGCGGTCGAACCATCGACACCCGGGTGCAAATCGGGCCATGAATGAGAAATTAGGTCGGCTTGGCTAGCGGGGCAAGGGCCGCTGCGGTCGGTTGCTTTGCCAAGCTTAGAGCTATGAGCCTTGAGCTATGAGCAGTGAGAAAGCCCATTGCCTATTGCTCGTAGCTCGTAGCTCGTAGCTCATAGCTCATAGATTCTGTGCAGCGTGAGTGCAATTACTCGTGCCCGGCCGCGCCCGTGAAACGCTTCCATGCGCGTTCGATCTTGTCCGCGTCGGCCACTGCGGCGTGAATCAGCACGCCGTAGCGGAGCGTCAAACTCTTACCGGCCGGCAGCGTGTAGTCTTCTCCGCCGACGAAGCATGGGTTCAGGTAGGGGTAGTGGTTTCGTGTACACCACGATGGCGGGAATCGCGGGTTGTCCGGGTGAACGAACATGACGACGGCGGTGGGGCGACCGTTGGGCGCGGTTCCCTTGTACGCCATCCACCGGGCGGCCCCTTTCCGTGTGCCGTCCGGCTCGTTGCTGCGGATGAACTCCCAGGCCGGCGGGCCCTTCTGGGCGTCGCCGCTGAACTCGGCCGCCATCCGGATCGCCAGGCCGCCGTAGCCGTTGCGGTTGAAGACGACGTCCTCGCTGCCCGCCGGTGTAAACGTCGCCCGCCAGTCGATCAGATAACTGCCTGCCGCGTCCGGCTTGCCGATGGCGATCGTACGTTTCTCAACGACCACGGGCGGCTTGTCCGGCAAGTGGTACTCGATCGTCGCGTCGATCTTTGCGGAGCCGTCCTCGTGGTGCTCGACGTCGACGTTGACCGGATCGGTACCCTCTTGGTGCTCCTCCCAGTAGTTCACGCCGTTGATCCCTTTCCAGGACCACCACAAGGCGCGATGCCACGTATGATCGCTCTTGGGGTAGCCGGGCGGGATCGGCCAGGGCCGCGTCAGTTCGGTCCCGTCGAGCAGACCGACCCGCATGTACGGCTTGCCGATCTTTCGGTCGTACACTTGTTGCCAGACCACGCGGCCATGATTGAGCAACGCAACGGACGTATCCGTTTGTCGCCAACTGAAGTCGGGTTGACCCGGCGAAGATGCCGGGCTCTGCTGCACCGCCTGCGCGAAGGCTTCCCGTCGGTCAACGCTCGACAATACGGGAGCGAGAACCGATGCCCAAAGCAGGCAGCCAAGTGTGGACGTCACATTTCGGACCATGGTGTATTGTTTCCTTCTGTACGAGTGATCGCTTCCAGAGCCAACCGGACCGGGCCCGGGGGCTTCCCGGGGGGGCCATTGCATTGAACACAACGCCGTCTTGCATTACATCGCCGGCCATTATAGCATAGATGGTTAGTTTAGGAAAAGCAGTACAACGCGGTGCGGGGGCAGGCCGCGCCGGGACACGCCAACGATCCAACAACGGAGCCCTCCCATGAACCGCTCACCGTCCGTTTCCCGCCGCCGGTTTCTCCGCAACTCCGCGGCCGCCACGATGGCTGTGCCCTACCTGATCCCCTCGGGCCTGCTGGCTGCCGAAGGACGGCCCGGGCCGAACGACCGCATCGGTATCGCGGGCATCGGCGTGGGGCGGCAGGGGGGCTGGAAGTTCCTCTCGGCGTCGCGATACGACATCAGCCGTCCGGTGGCCGTGGCCGACGCCAACCTCGTCCGTGGCAAGCAGATTGCCAAAGAGGCCAGCGAGACCACGGAGGTCTATCAGGACTACCGCAAACTGCTCGAGCGAAAGGACGTCGACGCGATCACCACAGCCACGCCCGATCACTGGCGCTCGCTCGTTTGTATCCATGCCTGCCAGGCCGGCAAAGACGTCTACGCCGAGAAGCCGATGACGCTGACGGTGCGCGAAGGGCGGCTGATGGTTCAGGCGGCCCGCAAGTACGGCCGCGTCTTCCAGACCGGCAGCCAGCAACGCTCCCAGGCCGCCAACCGCTACGGCTGCGAGTTGGTTCGCAACGGGCGGCTCGGCAAGATCCACACCGTGATCGGCTCCAACTATCCCAGCCCGTGGGAGTGTGCCCTGCCGGCGCAGCCGGTTCCCGCCGGGTTGGATTGGGACCTGTGGTGTGGCCCGAACGAACTGGTCCCCTACCACATCGATCTTTGCAGCCCGCGGACGAAGCCGGGCTGGATTTCGTTTCGGCCTTACTCCGGTGGTGAAATGACCGGATGGGGAGCGCACGGGTTGGATCAGGTCCAATGGGCCCTGGGGATGGACGCAAGCGGGCCGGTCGAGATTTGGACCGAGGGCCCCAAGTTCGATCCGCCCACCTACACCGAACCGGAGGGCCGCGGACGTGGCGAGAAGGCCTGTCGCAGCCCGATGGTCTTCTTCCGCTACGCCGGCGGCGTGACCCTGAAACTCGACAACGGCAACCCGGGCGGCGCGATCTTCATCGGCGACAAGGGCAAGATCGAAATCTTCCGCGGCCGCGTCACCTCCAATCCGGCCGGCCTGGTCGAAGAACCGATCCGCGACGATGAAATCCATCTCACCAAGAGCGACGACCACATGCTCAACTGGCTTCAGTGCATCAAGACGCGCAAAAAGCCGATCGCCGACGTCGAGACCGGTCACCGATCGGCGACCGTATGCCACCTCGGCAACATCGCCCGGCTGGTCGGCCGCAAGCTCCGCTGGGACCCGAAGAAGGAGACCTTCATCGGCGACGCCGCCGCCAACCAGTATCTCGATCGTCCGCGGCGGAAGCCGTATGAGTTTCCGGAGACGATTTGAGATATCCCATTGTTGCCCACCCCATGCCGGGCGAGATTCACACCCGACCGATGCTGCGTCGCTCGCAAGTCGTGTCCTACGGCCTACTTGCAACGATTTCGCCCCCTTGTTAGTGAGTGTCGGTTCGGGCGATATCCGTCGTCGTAAGCAGCGCGGTGACAAGGGTTTACGAATTGTTGCGCAGATTTTTAGCCCGAAAGGGAAACAATTGCCGGGCCTAATGGCCGCAAGTCCTTGTCCACACATAACTTACGCTCGAATATGCCCGTTCCAGACAGCCGCATTTCGCGGTCTTTCTCGGCCCGCTCTGGTGTCGCAAGTGGTTGTGTGACAAGGACTTAGATTTTTCCACAAGCCCCCGGAAACGAATCTCTTGTCGTAAGTGCTGTGCTGCCGAGAGGTTACGTCTTTCGACATCATCCAATTACCGCCCCGCCCGATCATCACGCGGAAACAACAGGTCTCGCCCCGGCCGAATTCAGGCGCAGAGCGACCCGCCCCGGTCGCTATCAATCCAAATTATCAAAGAGCACTCGCCGCGCATCGCGACATGTACTATCGTATCGTATCGCCGGGCCGTTTTCAAGAGAGAAGAATAGGCCACCTTCCTTCCAATTTGCAATCGTCAATTTGCAATTCCTTCCTTCGGCCTTGCCGTTCTAGCCGGCTCGGGAGATAATCCAGTCGTTACGGGGGAGCGGCTCGTTCCATGAAAGAGAGCTACGCACTTCGTCTTCAAACATCGGGTACCAGCCGCCTTTGGCGTCACAGAAGAGGCTTGCCCAGCCCGAGAGGGAGATCATCGCCGGAAGTTGAATTGAATATTTAGAGTCTGCCCCCGAGTATGGAGCCCAGACCCGGAAGGCCGAAAAAGCAATAAACTGGACCTGTCCCCGTTTCCGTTCCCCAACTGAAACCAATCGGAAAATTACCATGGATCAACCGACTGCAGGAATTGAGGGCGTAGCGCGAATTGAGCGCGTCGCGGAAGTGTTTGAGGTTTGGCCGAGGGAGGACTTGCCGTTCGCCAAGTTCAAGATAAAAGTCCTGGATCGCGGCAGTTCGCAGTTCCTAGGGATCCCAAATGTCGCCATCAAGAATCCTGTTACGGGAAACCGTGAAGGGACATCAGGATTAGGGGAGAGTGTTGAAGAGGCTTTGCAGGATGCATTACGGTATTTCTTCAAAGAACTTCAGGAGCATCCTTACGACAGGCCGTTGACGGAAGACGATTTCTCTTGGGCGGATCCAGAAGATTTTTGATCGCGTACGGTGTATAGCCGTATACCCAATCCGGAATCCGGGGACACGAATCCGGGACGAATCGGGGGACACAATCAATCCTGTTCGGCACAAGAGTTGCGCCAGCAAAACAGAGGGCGGAAACGGGGGCCGGAAACGGAGACAGGTCTAATTCTTGACACAGGGGGGAAAGGGTGTCAGGGGAAAAGGTGTCAGGAACGTGTCAGGAATCTTTGCTTGCTTCTTTTCCTCACTCCATTCCGTCAGTACAGCCCGAGCTACTCCTTCGGCCGCGTCAAGGGGCGGAACTGTGTGGCCGTCTGCTCGGCCGTGCGGACGGCGTTGACGGCCGCTTTGTAGAACTTCTCCTGCGCTCGGACCCGCTTGCCCTTGCGCTCGACCGGCGTGTAGCTGCCGTCGGATTGAAGTTCGTGGGCTTGGACGTTGTCGGCGAAGCACGTCTCCAACGTTTCGATCAACCGGCGTCGGAGGTTCACGTCGGTCACCGGGAAGAGGATCTCCAGGCGCCGGCTGAGGTTGCGGCGCATCCAGTCGGCGCTGCTGAGGTAGACCTCTTCGTGCCCGCCGTTGCGGAAGTGGAAGATCCGCGCGTGCTCCAGGTAGCGGTCGATGATCGAGCGGACCTCGATCTTCTTCGAGACGCCCTTGACGCCCGGCCGCAGGCAACAGATGCCGCGGACGTTGAGCCTCACCTTCACGCCCGCCTGGGCCGCGCGATACAACGCGCGGATCACTTCCGGGTCCTCCAGCGAATTGACCTTGGCAACGATCAGTCCCGGCTCGTCCGACGTGGCGGACTGGATCTCGCGGTCGATCAGGTCGATGAACCGCTGCCGCAAACCGGTCGGGGCGATCGAGAGCTTCGACCAGCCGACGGTCTCCGAGTAGCCGGTTAGCAGGTTGAAGAACGCGGCCACGTCACCGGCCAGATCGCCGTCGCACGTCAGCAGTCCGACGTCCGAATAGAGCCGGGCCGTGCGGTCGTTGTAGTTGCCGGTGCCCAGATGGACGTAACGCCGAATCCGCCCCGACTCGCGGCGGACGATCAGCAGGGCCTTGGCATGGGTCTTCAGCCCGGCAATGCCGTAGATCACATGGCATCCGGCGTCTTCCAGCGCCCGGGCCCAATAGACGTTCTGGGCCTCGTCGAACCGGGCTTTCAACTCGACCAGCACGGTGACTTCCTTGCCGTTCTCGGCCGCCCGCTGCAACGCGCCGACGATCGGGCTGTCGCCGCCGGTGCGGTAGAGCGTCTGCTTCACTGCCAGGACGTCCGGGTCGTCGGCAGCCATTTCGAGCAGTTTCACGATCGGATCGAAGCTCTCATAAGGATGCATTAGCAGCACGTCGTGATCGTCGATGGCGTCCCAGAGGTCGTCGTTGCCGATCAGGTCCTGCGGCAGCAACGGCGGCCAGTCGACGATCTTTAGCTCATCGAGGCCGGGCCTGTTGACGATCTCCCACAACGCGGTCGTGTCGAGCATGCCGTCGATCTCGTAGACGTCCGCTTCGCGGAGTTCGAGCTGCTCGGCCAGCCGCTGCTTCAGCCGTGGGTCGGCACCGGCGGAGAGTTCCAGCCGCATGGCCACGCGTCGCCGCCGTTGCAGGACGGCCTCCTCGACCGCCTGCAACAGGTCACCTGCCTCGTCCTCCATCAGGGACACGTCGGCGTCGCGGGAGACGCGAAACGCTGCCACGGCGAGCACTTTGCAGCCGGGAAAAACGGCCGGCAGATTGTCGGCGATCACGTCCTCCAGCCGCGCCAACTGCAACTCGTTCTCGGCCGGCATCGTCACGAACCGCGCACAATGCGCCGGTACTGGGACGACCACAATCTCTTCCTGTGGTTGGTCGGGTTGGTCGGTTTGGTCGGGTTGGTCGGGTTGGTCGGGTTGGTCGGGTTCTTGGGCGCGACCACCGGTCGCGGCTTTTTTGGTGTGTTCGTCCGGCTGGGTCTCTACGAGCGCTGCGACGTGTAATCGTAGGCTGGCCAGCAACGGGCAAGGGTTCAATCGCTCGATCGCCAGCGGCGTCAACACCGGCAGCACTTCCCCGCAGAAGTATCCGCGGAGAAACTCCTGCTGCTCGGGTGAGAGCTCCGACGGCTCGAATATCCGCAGCCCGTGCTCGGCGAGCCTGGCGGTGACGTTGCGAATGCAGTCGGCCTGTTCGGCAACCATCCGGTGTGTCCGCTCGGCCACCGCGGCGAGCTGTTCCTCGGGGGTCATTCCGGCCGGGTCGCGCCCGGTGAGCCCGGCGGAGCGTTGCTGCATCAACGCGGCCACGCGGACCAGAAAGAACTCGTCGAGGTTCGAACCGACGATGGCGAGGAACTTCAAACGTTCCAGCAGCGGCAGCTCTTCGCGGAGCCCTTCCTGCAAGACCCGCTCGTTGAACTCCAGCCAACTCAGCTCGCGGTTGATGTAGAGGTCGGGTGATTTGAGCGATTTCTTAGCCAAGACTACACCTGTTCCAAACGGACCTTCAATCCATAAATATCCTCGAACAGATCGCCTTTTGCGGCGATTGCCCGTTGTTCCAGCAGCAGGTCGGCCCCGCCGGCCATGCTGATGATCAGCTCGTCGCCGTCGCGCCGCAATTCAAGCTCGGCGGTCGACGGGAGATGGCCGCGTGCCAGCGCGTCGGCCATCCGCAACAACGCCGCCAGCTTGTTGATCACCACGCGGATCTTCCGCGGCAGCATCATATACTCCACGTGCGACGGCTTCGGTACGCTACGGCGATGGTATCGGGCCACGTGGGCAACGATCGTAAGTTCGTCGCGGGTCAACCCGAAAATCTCCGCGTTGGCGATCAGGTAGTAGCTGTGCTTGTGATGGGCCCGGCTGCTGACCACACCGCCGACCTCGTGCAGCAACGCCGCCACCCGCAACAGCAGGCTATCGCGCGGCCGCAGCCCGTGCTCGGCCTGAAGCTGTTCGAACAGGCAAACGGAAAGCTCGGCTACGGCGCGGGCGTGATCGAGATCGGCACGGTACCTGGCGGCAATCGCCATCGCCGAATGAACCACGCCGCCGAGCGACGCCTTGTCTTCCTGGCCGGTCACCTCCCGGGCCAACTCCAGCAGCAGTCCGTCGCGAATCGAAACGTGAGAGACGAGCATTGTCTCGGCCCGCGTCTTCTTCAGGAGGATCTGGTAGATCAGCAGCGCGGGAACGAGCGTTTCCGCCTCGGCAAACGGCAGGTTGTGACGCTTGGCAATCTCGTCGGGCGCGTAGCGCTGGCACTGGCGCACGAGCTTGTCGAACATCTCCCGGCGGATCGAGACCAGATCGGCCGACGGGGTCGGCTCGCCGATCTGCCGGGCGGCGAAGCGGGCATCGCTACCTAACGCCACAAACGAGCGGACGTCCTCCAACGGCAACGCGTTCTGGAGCGTGGACGTTTCGTTGATGATGTATTGATGGAGCAACTCGGCCGAACGCTCGGGCGGTTCGCCGCTGGTAGCCAACACCTCCTGTAGCCGGATCGAACCCAGCGGCAGGCTCTGCCCGGTGGTGATTTCTCCCTCGTGCAAGACGGTCAGCAACGTGCTGCCGCCACCGGCCTCGACGACCAGCGTGCGGTGGCGGTGCAGACCCTCCGCGTTGCCGGCGGCGTTGCGCAAGGCGGAAACGGCCAGCCGACTCTCTTCGGACGTGTCGATCAACTCGACGTTCAGATCGGTGGTCATGAAGATGCGGTCGAGGAACGTATCGGCGTTGGCCGCCTCGCGGACCGCGCTGGTAGCCACCGCCCGAACCTGCTCGACCTGATAGAGGCGGAACATCTGCCGGTAGTCGCGTAGCACGGTCACGGCCGCTCGCATGGCGCCGGCCCCCAATCTTCCGCGTCGAAACGTATCCTGCCCCAGCCGCACCGCCCGCTGCAATCGCTCCAGGACGTTGATCCGACCGTCCGGCAGGACCTCGGCAATCACCATCCGCAGGGCGTTCGAGCCGATGTCGATCGCCGCGACCGTCTTGGCCGGCTCCGCGACGTCGGCAGGTTCAGTTTGCGGCTGCGTCATCTGGTTCCTAGCAAATCGGCAGGATATTCGTGGTGAAAACGGAAAAGAGGCCGTGCATGAAGACTCTTACCTATTATAGTGCGAGGGACGGATCGCCGCAGGGCCCCTGGAACTCGGCTGGCGGGGGGGTGGTATTAGATCGGTGGGGGGTGCCGGCGAAAAATGGCCTGGAGCAGCCTGTTTCGTAGCCGGATTCGCGAGAATTCGGTCTTTCGGATTACGGCTAATTCGGCTGTTTTGGCTCTGTTTGTAGTACCGCCTTCAGGCGGAAAACACATTGCGAGGGCTCGCCGAAACACCCCATAATCCGGCTGAAGCCGGTACTACGAG
>JABMRB010001387.1 GCA_013202865.1 Candidatus Nealsoniibacteriota bacterium
AACATGAGCCACGAAATCCGCACGCCGATGAACGCCGTCATCGGTATGACCGAGCTGGTTCTGGACACCAGGTTGACCTCCTCGCAACGCGAGTATCTGAGAATGGTCCGCGAGTCGGGTGAGTCGTTGCTGCTGGTGATCAACGACATCCTCGACTTCTCCAAGATCGAAGCCGGCCGGCTCGAACTCGACTGTGCCCCGTTCGCGCTGCGGGAAAGCCTGGGCGATACGATGAAGTCGCTCGCCTTAAGGGCACACGGTAAGGGGCTCGAACTGGCGTGCGAGATCCACTCGGACGTACCCGACGGCCTGATCGGCGATCTCGGCCGGCTGCGGCAAATCGTCGTCAACCTCGTCGGCAACGCGATCAAATTCACCGCCGAGGGGGAAGTCGTCCTGGACGTCAAGTGCGAGTCGCATTCCGACCGGCAGACCGTCCTCCATTTCGCCGTCCGCGATACCGGAATCGGCGTCTCCAAAGATAAACAGGAGTCGATCTTCGATGCCTTCGAGCAGGCCGACCGTGCAACCACGCGACGCTTCGGGGGCACGGGATTGGGGCTGGCGATCACCGCCAGACTGGTCGAGTGTATGGACGGTCGCATCTGGGTCGAGAGCGAACTCGAACAGGGGAGCACCTTTCACTTCACCGCGCAGTTCGAGCCGGCACCGGAAGTGGGGCCCGAAATGCGACCGGCCCAGGCAATCTACTTACGGAAGCTCAAAACGCTGGTCGTCGACGACAACGCCACCAACCGGCGAATCCTGCAGGAGATGCTCCTCAACTGGGACATGGACCCCACGCCGGTTAGCGGAGCGGACGAAGCGTTCGACGCGTTGCGCACCGCACAAGCCGACGGTGAACCCTTCCAGTTGGTGTTGACCGACGCCAACATGCCGGACGTCGACGGATTCACGCTGGCAAAGCGGATCAAGCAGGACGCCCAACTCGGCAGCACCGTCATCATGATGCTCACTTCCGGCGACCGGCCCGGCGACGTCTCGCGATGCGAGGAACTTGGCGTGGCTGTCTACCTGCTCAAACCGGTCAAACAGTCCGAATTGTTCGACGCGGTCGTGATGGCGATGGGAATTTCCGTGGTCGAAGATGAGGACGAGGCCGACGGCAAGCAGCCCACCTGGGCTCGGTCGTTGCGAATCCTCCTGGCCGAAGACAGCCTGGTCAATCAGAAACTGGCCGTCGGGCTGCTCGAGAGACAGGGACATTCGATCACGGTGGCCAACAACGGCAAAGAGGCCGTCGCCGTTGCCGAGTTGCAGAATTTCGACGTGATTCTGATGGACGTGCAGATGCCGGAAATGGACGGACTGGAAGCCACCGGACTGATTCGCGGCAAGGAAAGACTCAGCGGCCGGCACACCCCGATCATCGCCATGACCGCACACGCGATGAAGGGCGACCGAGAGCGATGCCTGGAATCCGGCATGGACGAGTACGTACCCAAGCCGATCCGCGCGAATCGGCTCTTCGACACCATCAAAGCCGTACTCGGCGAGTCGATTGAAGCCGACTCGCAAAGCGACACGCCCCCGCCTGCCATGCCCCCACGCGACGTGCCCCCACGCGACGTGCCGATCCACAGCGAGAGCTTCAATTGGGAGGCAACGCTCAACACGGTCAAGGGCGACCACGAACTGCTCCGCGAGGTGGTCAAGGCCTTTCTGGGTGAGGTGCCCGGGCTGATCGAAGCAATCCGCGAAGCGATCACGACCGGCGACGGGGCCGCGTTGCGGGTGGCCGCCCACACGCTCAAGGGGTCCGTACGCTACTTCGGTGCCGACAAAGCGTTCGACTACGCCTATGAGATTGAGAAGATGGGGGGCGACGGCAAGCCAGGTGACGCTGGCGGCCTGCTCGTTTCCCTGGAGGGGGAGATAGCGAAACTCACACCGGTTCTGATAAACTACCTCGGTGGAGGCGGTGCAGCCGACCAGTGACGGTTCGGCTGCCGGCCACCAGCAGACACCGGCGTCGCAACACCCGATCAAATCGAACTTCAGCGCCCGCCGCAGTCCGCGCGGGCGCAACTTTCTTGTCTGTAAGGACCTTCGCAATGCCGACCATACTTGTGGTGGACGACTCGGCGGTGGATCGCCGCCTGGT
>JABMRB010000138.1 GCA_013202865.1 Candidatus Nealsoniibacteriota bacterium
GCGCGGAGGTCGGCGGCGGAGGTGTTCAAGTCGCCGGACGAATACGTCTTGACGACCGTGCCATCCTCGTACTCGCGGTAGTTGATGGCGTAGTAGAACTGCGGGCCGAGCGTCCCCATGCGAAAGGTGACCTTGGCGCTCTTGGCGTAGGGGATCGGCGCGTAGAGGTTGTGGCCGGCCTTGTCGCTGGGACGGGAGCGGAACGACAACTCCTTACCGAACGCCGGGTTGGCCCCCACGAACGGGCGGACCTGGCCCTGCAGAACGGGCTTGGCGCTGCCGTCCAGATAGATGCGGACCTCGCCGCGCGTGCCGTTGGTGGTGAGCCACCAGCGGACGATCGCGCCGGGGCCGGTGTCTTCCATCAGGACGATCTCCCTCCCACCGTCCTCCGGGTTCTTCTCGACCCGCTTCGAGAGTCTCTGGTTGCCTTGCCAGTCGTGGTTGCTGAACGTGGACGGTCGGCCCAGGGCGCTGACGCTGGTTTCGGTGCTGCTGACCTGCGACAGCCGGTAGCGCGCCGCCGCGGGGAAGACGGCCAGCCGGTCGCGGTCGGCCAACTCGTCGAGCAGGCCGCCGAAGCCGATCTGCGCCCCCTCTTGCGCTTCTTCATCAATGCCCAGCTTCTTCTTGATGAATTTGAGCGCGATTTCCGGGCTCATTTCATGGCCGCCGGGATGCCAATGGTACTCAAAGTCTTCGTCCTTTCCGCCAAGCAGCTTGTATCGTTCGCGCACAACAGCGATCTCTTGTTCAGATAGCTGGAAATCTTTGCGCCCAAAGACCAAACAAAGGGGGCGCGGCGAGACCAACGGGAATCGCTCTTTGTCAAAAGACACTTCAAGAACGCATAACCGAATGCCCGGTTCAAGAGCCGCCATTTCCGCGCCGAATATCCCCCAGCGGCTTCCGCCGTTGAATACGATTCTGCTCTTGTCCACCTCAGGCCGGGTCTTCAGGTAGTCGATCACGCGCAATCCCAGTTGGAGCCGGTCTCGGTAGATCGATCGACGATACTTGGGGTTGTTGCGGAGATAGTCGGGAGTCGCAGGATGTGCGAGCAACGGACGTTGTTCGAAGTCGGGGGCGGTCGGATCTGCCACCATCAGGTCCACGCCGACAGTGATGAACCCGTTCTTCGCAAACAGATCCGCGGAAGGAGTCGGGTTGCGTACTCGCCATGCGTCACTCCAGCGGTTCTTCTTCGTCTCGGGATACGCGTACTCTTTGGTTCCCACATGCGGGAACACAACCGGAAATGGTCCTTTCCCTTTCTTCGGGATAGTCACATACACCGGCGATCGCCAGCCTGGCTTGACATCGATCTTGACCATCAAGAGCTTGTAGTCGGGATAATCCTCTGTGTCGTAGATCTCGGGCTTGAGCGGTGCCGGCGTCTTACGGGAATCGCGATCCTTGATGAATTCGGTTAGTTCGTGATGTCTTGCGATTGCGACGCGCGCTTCTTTCTGCCATTTCTTCGCTTCTTCGGGTGTCTTGGCCGTAAAAGGCGGAATGACGGCCAGATATGGTTTCTTTGTCTTCTCTTGAGCCGAAGAGCGGTTGGCCAACAAAGCCATAATCACCAACGGAATCAACATTTTCTTCGTCATCGTGTTCTCCTCTCTATGGGTTTCAGTCTTCAGCTTTCGGGTGTCACTCGCCCGTGCCGCCCCGACGGAGCCAGACCGAACACGCTCATGCAAAACACGGCAACAAACGCACAATTGGCATCGGATCGAGTCATGGAGTTTCCTCATCATAAAGACGGCCGGTTTCTAGGTCACGACAATTCCTTGCGTCAAGCGACGGCGTATCGTCCGCGCAGGGGCCGAGGTTTTGGTGGGGGCGCCGGATATCCTACTTTTTGTAGTAATAAACGACACCGGCATATCGCCCGCTTCTCCCGCGAGTGCTTTCCCGAACCCACGAGAACTTGATCGACCTCTTGAACGGATAGGCGGCCGTTGTATGGAACCGGTAGGCGAAGGCTCCGCCGTCGTTACGGAGTCCCCACTTCGCCGGGTCGCCGAATGGTATCCGCATTCCATGCATCGGCAGAGCCTGCAAATCGCCCAAGCCCCAGCCGAAATTAAAGAAATCTTCGGTCCCCGTCCCGTAGACCGACGCGGTTTCCTCGCCATCGAATCGCCAGCAGTCATCATCTTCACAGTTTGCGCGATGATCGGAGGATATGCCGATAACGTGTCCACGACCGGTCGTCTCGAGCGTCATTACGTGCTTGGTGCCGTCGGGAGTGCTCGGGTAATCGTATCGGTTCGCATGGAACAGGGCGTCGTTCGCCGTTGGTGCCGACCGCGACCAGCCGAACTTCGCGATTATCCGCGTATTGGCAGGAGCCGTTTTCGTCGTGCGGACTGCTATCTTCGCGTTTTTGAAGAACGGCATCGGCAGGTAGCAGTAGTACTGGCGATCCTTACAGCCGATCCAGAAACCAGTCATATTGATTTTGTCGTCGGGCCCCATGAAAAAGACCGAAATGGGCGCCGAGACTTGCGGCTTTTCGGCATCGTCCCACGTCATATCGATCCAAAGCGACTCGATCAACGCTTTGCGCGCCGCGATGGTATCTTTTTCCGGCTTCACTTGAATGAGGATTTCTCGCAGGATACCCGGGGTTCCGATTTGCAGCAGTTCGGCCCCTTGGCCCTCGCCGACAGTGACCGTTTTCGATTTGCTACGAACCAGATTTGTCTTCTGCCAAGGCGATTGGCCGCAGTTGCCCCAGAGCTTCTTGACTTTCTCCAGTGCGGCCTTTTCGTTTGCATCGAGATCCCAAGTGAACTTTTTCACGGGAACGTCGGTCTCACAGAGTCGATAGGCAATCTGATAGAAGAACAGCGGGCGACGACCGAAAGGGTCTTTGGGAGTTCTCCAACTGTACTTGTCTTCAGGATCTCTTTGCACCACGACTATCTTGCACGATTTCTCGAATCCGATCGGCGTTTGGCAATAGCTCGACCGCATCATCGCGTGTTCTTTGCCAAAACCGCATCGACCGGTAAGCGGCTCGACAAAGGGGGAGTGCTTTCCGTTGAAGAAGTCGTTCAGGTCGACCTTGATGGCCGGTTTCTCGTCGTTGTCGATGTAGATCAAGAGATCGTAGTTGACGAGTTCCGGATTTCCTTTCTGATAGACGGTCCAAAATCGGTCGATGCAGCCGCGTCCTTTCGTATCCAACATAACGTAGCGGCGGCCCGGCCCTTTGCTGACAAAAATCCCGTAGTCGCAATGATGATCAAGGAGTCCCGTGCTTGCCTGCTTGGTTGCCCATGGCTTGAGTCTAGAAACCGAATCAAAGTCGAGAATCTCTGCAATCGAGCCGACGGGAGCCCGCTCCTGCACGGGTGTTTGGGCCGAAAGGTGGCTCGTCATGGCAAGCGCGGCCGCCATGGCAAACAAAAC
>JABMRB010001388.1 GCA_013202865.1 Candidatus Nealsoniibacteriota bacterium
CTTGCTTGCCCCCGGGTGTATTCACCCGGGGCTAAATATTCACCCGGGGCTAAATATTCACCTGGGGCTAAATGATCACCTGGGGCTAAATGATCGCCCGGGGCTAAATGATCGCCCGGGGCTAAATGGAAGAGTCGCCGGTGCTCGCGTGCCAGCACCCATTCGGACAGCCCGCTGAGCAGGCAGAACGCCCAACCGGTCGGGCCGTCCAGCAGGCCTTGCTTCCAGACGAGCCGTCGGGCGATCTCGCGGACCGGGGCGATCCATGTGTCGCGCCAATGGGGCCGGCGACCGGCGGCCACGCGGGCACCGGCTTCCAGCAAGGTGTAACGGTGCATCTTGGCCAGAAAGCTCCCCAGGTCGGGCAGCGTGTCGTGTGTAAGCCACGACTGCAAGCGGCCGACGCGACCGGCTACGTTCAGCGTCTCGTGTACGTCGCCCGTCCATCGGGCGGCGCCGCGGCGAAACAGCCGCACGGGGCGATCGTCCTGCGTGCCGCAACGTCGCAACGGACGGCCGAAAATCCGGCTGCGAATCGGCACGCGCAGTGCGTCGTACCGGGCGTCGCGGACGCGGTCGCGAATCTCGGCGATCAACCGCGCCGTCGGGCGCTCGTCCGCGTCGATCGAGAGGATCCAATCGCCGCCGGCAAGCTGCACGGCATGGTTCCGCTGTCGGGCGAACGTATCGAAACGCCGCGAAACCACGCGGCAGCCGTGCGATCGGGCGATCCGCACCGTGGCGTCGCGCGAGCCGCCGTCGACCACCACGATCTCGTCGGTCCAATCCAGCATCGGCAGCAGTTCCGAGAGATTCCGCTCTTCGTTGAACGTAATCAATGTCGCCGTGATCCCAGGCCGGGCGTTCATCGCACACCTCCCAGCCGCCGGGCGACCAGCACGTAGCGGGCGATCCATCGCAGGTTGTAGTAGACGGCCACCAGCACCAACTCGGCAGCCAGCCATCCGCTCAGCAAAGCTGCCACGAGCAAGTGAACGCGGACGTCGGCGTTCCCCGGCAGATGATACAGCCGGCGGAGGAAAGTGTCCGTGCCACCCGTATTTCCTCGGACGCCTGAACCCTGAACCCTCACCCCTCGTCCCTCGCCCTGACTCTCTTCCAACGTCAACCCATACATCAACAAATACTTGCCGGCCAGAAACGCGATCAACAGCCACCATGGCCAGATCGCGGCGGTTTGCGAGGCCAGTGCCGCTGCGACGGCCACGTGCAGACCGAGGTCGACCAGTTCGTCGACGTTGCCGTCCAGCCAGGCACCCCATGGCGAGGCCGTCTGCTGCCGACGGGCCAACAGTCCGTCAGCCCGGTCGAAGAACCAGTAGACCAACACCAATCCGGCCGCCGCCGGCATCGCCTCGGGCAGTCGCAGAACCACGGCCGCCGCCACGACCGCCGCGATCAGACCGCAAACGGTCAGATGCACGGGCCGCACGCGGGTCGGGGCCAACACACGTGCCAAACGCTCGGCCGCCGGACGCAGGTACCATCGTGCAACCGGATATCGCCAGTCACGCTGCCGCTCGGGAGCAACCGCATCGCAAGTCGGTGAATCGGCCAAGGTAACGCTCACGAGCAAACTCGTTCCTGAAAAAGGGGACGGGAGTCTTTTTCGTCTTGATGCCGCAGTGCTCGCCGGATACCGGTTGGCGAAAGAGAGTCTTGTGGCGAAAAAGACTCCCGTCCCCTTTTTTCTGCAAACTGACGGAAGAACTGGCGCTCGCGTTGCCGGGTGCCTTTGGTTCGGTACGTGCTGCGATGTAAGTGGCCGATGCGTGCCGCCGCGGCGATCAGCGCCCGGGTGAACTCCCAGCGGCGTTGGCCGTCGACCCAGGGGGCCCGGCACACGTCGCGGATCAGGCGGATCGGCAGGCCGAACAACTGGCGTGCCAGGTGCCCTGGGTGTCGCAGGTTCTTCCACTGGAAGAGCAGCGTGTTTCGCAGGGCCAATCGGTCGCAGCCGGCCTGGCCGAAGACCTTGCCGAACGTGGCCATGCCGTGATGGTAGGCCACCGCTGCGGGGACGTAGCGGGCGTGGTAGCCGGCCTGATACGCGCGGAACGCGAAATCCAGGTCCTCCAACCGACCGGGCAGATAGAGCGGATCGAAGCCGCCCAGCTCGGCGAACTTGCGGCAATCGACCGCCATGGCCGCCCCGGCCGACGCCGTTAGCCCCGGCCGACGGATCGACGTTTCGTGACCCGGATAAAGGGCCGTCGCCTGCACCAGCCCGAATCGCCAGCGGACCGCCGTCTTGAAGCCCTCGTACGTGCGTTCGTCCGGGAGCCAACACAACGGCGCGGTCATGAAACAGACCGGGTCGTCGGCCAGCGGTGCAACCAGCGGATCGACGCAGTCGCGGTGCAGCCGGATATCGTTGTTCAACAGCATCGCCACGGCCCCGTCCGACCCAGCCAACCCGGCCACCACGTCGTTCAGCGAACAGAGCCCCCGGTTCGGCTGGCGGATAATCGAAACCTGCGGAAACTGCTCGCTCAACCACGCCAGCGAGTCGTCCGTCGAGTCGTTATCGATCACCGTGACGCGGCAACGATGCTGCGAGTTCTCGGCGGCCGCGAGCACCGACGGCAGACACTCGGCCAGCAAGGGGCGACCGTTGTAGTTCAGGATGAGCAAGTGTACGAACATAGGTCGCACACCATACGGGCATTCGGCCCGGGAGGTCAAGACGACTCTTGCTCCAGACCATCGCCATCTTGCCCATCTTCCGCCGGTTGGACGATCCACCAACCGTCCGAGAAAATCAGCTCGCTCTGCGGCGGCACGCGGTACCAGGCGGCGAATTCGCGTTCGGCGGTACCCTGCTGTTGCGAGCGGAAAACGGTCCAGGCGGCCGTTGCGGCGGCGGTCGGGGCGATGACGGCCAGATAGATGCGGCCGGCCAACAGGTTCACGTCGGCCGTGATCAGTTGCCCGAGTGCTATCACTGCAATCGCGTTGATCGCAACGTGCATCTCGCAAGCCTTGCGCGCGAACCACGCGATCAGACGCATCGGACTTCGCGGCACGGCCGGTTGTGGTTCGGGCCGCCCGCCACCGCCGCCAACGACGTCGAGCCGGCCGCGGAGCCGCTTGAGCCGTTTTACGAACGCCTTATACCGGGCGTCGTGGTGCATCGTGAGCATCAGCAGCGAGACACCCCAGAGCAACCCGGCCGCCATCCAGAGCGGTTCGCCCAACTGCCGGTACACACCCCAGCCGGCACCCAGCGGCACGAGCAGGTTAATCGTGTGATGCATCAGGTAGTCCAACTGCACGCCGTCGAGCGATGCCGTGCCGTGCAGCCGAGCGAGTTGGCCGTCGACGTGATCCAGCAGATACCAGAGCTGCAGCGCAACGGCCCCGATGATCCAGGCCCAAACGGTCCCCCAGGCCAGCGCGGCCGTGGCGGCAATTCCGAGTGCCCAAGCCGCCACGGTCGCCATATTCGCCGAGACGCCCCATCGAGCCACCACTTGGGTGATCCGCAGCGCCGCCGGGCGGCTGACGTGGCGAGCCATCCAGTTACCCACCTGGCGATGGTCGGGCTTCTGGCAGCGGCGTTCGAGTTCGTCGAGCGGGATACGCTTCATGGTGGTAACGGCCGCTTGCGGCTTAGCAGTTTCTCGCGTGGGCGCTGCTAAGCCGCAAGCGGCAAGGAGGTCAAGGCAGGCGGAACGTCGCGTGGACCTGGGCCTGGAACACAATCGAACGGGAGTCGGACGCGGCAGATTCGTCGGCGTCGGGGCTCAGATCCGAGCCATCGTACATGGGCCCCGTGGAAGATGGGTAAACCGGGACGCAGTAGCCCGTGGCGCCGCCGCGATGAAACTGACCGTTCAGCGATGCCAGCGGACCAAGGTCTCGACCTGCCGCACCGGCCATTTCCTCGGCCTGTGCCTTGGCTTTGGCGAACGCCTTGGCGAGGGCCGCCTTACGTTGTTCGGGCGATATCCGCGCGACAAAGAGAAACTGCACCCCGTTGGGCACGGCCTGCGGCGGTCCGTACGGATCGTAGACGACCCCCGGCCCGATGGTCGGTCCGACCACCGGCTGTGGTAGCGACGTTTCGTAGGCTGAAGGCCGCACGGCCGCCTCTTCCAGGATCTCCTGTTGCTCGGGCGTGAGTTGGTCGGGCTGCTTGGCACCGGCGAGATCGGCCGCGGCGATCTTCTTCTTCAATGCCTCGGACGCGACAAGCACCTCGTCCATATTCTCGGCCGCCAAGGGCCAATCGACCGAGAGCGTCGTCGACGCCCGATACAGCGGCGGGACCTTCACCACGCGAGTCCAGGAAGCTGGCGGAGCAGGAACCGGCGCCGCATACGTCGAACTCGGCGGCCCGTACGCCGGACGCGTCGATTGGTAGGGGGCCGGAACGGGCGTAGAGTGGGGCCCCGGAACCGGGCGAATCGCGGTCGGCGGACCGAAGGGTGAGATCTTCGAGACGATCGGGTGGTCGAACTGGATCGAGTCGGCGTCGGCCTCCGATGCCTTCAGTTTCGCCATGGCCGCCTCGCGTCGCTGTTGCAAGCGGGCCAGTGCCATCTCGACCGTGCCGCCCTGCGATGAGAGTTCCACCCGTACGCGAAGCATCGTCGGCACCGGGCGCAATGTCACTTCGCCGGTGCCGGAGACGGTGGCTTCGGTGGTCTCAGCGGCCACAGTCGCTGTCGATAGACCGAGGATCAACAGCCAGCCAAACAACATTCTTCCCTTACAACGCAGCATCACGATTCCCTCCGTGCTACGAGGACCGAACGCCCGGGATCTCCAACGATCCCGTAACATGCATGGGAAGTGTAGACCAAGTTCGCCAACCGGCAAACCCCAGTTTGGGGGGAGATCGTAGTGACCGCATTCATGCGGTTTGCCTGGCGGCGACGCATTCACCCGGTTGGTTGACAAATGGATGTCTTCGGACCCGATGAATCGGGTCACTACAAACCCTCACCGCACCTGAACCTCATACCAGACGGTCTCGTGTTCGGGCCCGAGCTTCAGCACGGCCCGGCCGTCTTGCTCGGAAACGTCCACGGCCGTGCGGCGGTTGCCCGAGGGGTCCAGCGGGAAAAGTTGTACGCGATCGGCCGCGGCCGGCAGACGGATTTCGACCGGGACACCTTCGCAAAGTACCGGTTCGCTGCCCCAGCGGTTGCTCAACGTGACACGATCGCCCGAAAGCTGCTGCAACTGGGCGCCCGTATTCTGGACCCAACCGGTGGCGGCGATCAAGATGCGGCCGGGGCGGTCGAACCGGTCGCCGTCGACGGCCACCATGGAGACAGTGGCCCAGTCGAGCCGCGTCTTGCCGATCGTGAGCTTCACGTCGCCCAGCTCGAACGTCCGACCGCGGATGAAACCGGTAAACAGCTTCGTCCGCGGCGTATCGGCGATAAAGTACCCGGCCCCTTGCTGCGAAACGTCCCAGCGGAGTTCGCCCGTGTCGGATACGAATACGTTGGTTTCCTCGACGTCAACTTCAGCCGCGGCGGGCCCGTTCTTGCCGAGTTGCATTGCGACACCGTGTAGCAGCGACACCTTCGGGTCGAGGCCGAACCCTTCGGCGGTGAGCGTCCAGGCGCTGAGCGATTCGTGCAACTTGTCGCGCTGGTCGTCGGGCGAGACACCCACGCCGACGGTCTTTCGGGCCGCAGCCACGTCGCCGCGAAGGAATAATGCCGCGCAGGCCGGTGTATGGACGAGCTTCGCCGTGTGGCACTTCACGTCGAAGAAGCTGCCGATCCGCTGCGGCTCGAAGTCGGAGTTGTGGCAATAGGCGAACGGAAAGATCCCGTCCCACCGCTGAAACGCACCGTACGCCGCGATCATCGGAAACCCCTCGGCCGCGTAGGCGTTCGGTGCCGGGTGGTTGTATTCGCTGACGGTAAACGCCATGCCCTGCACCCGGCGAACGGCCAGACCGGCGAGCGTTCCGCCCGGGCTGTTGACCAGCGCCACGTTGTGGACCGTCCAATTAGTCGAGTCCCACGGACGGCCGGGGAAGTGCGGATGCTTCCAGTAGCTGTGGGCGTCGATGTAGTCGAGCCCGGCCTGGACGTAGACCGGGCTGTAGCTGAGTTGCGTGCCCGAGATCGGCTGCTTCACCCCCAGATCGTCCTTGAGGAAACGATACATGCCGTGCCAGTAGTTCTGCTCGGTGTCGTGGAGGAAGTCGATGAAGTCGTGCCGCGCCGTCTCGGTCACGTGCAGTTCGTTGCGCCGCAGCACGGGCACGGAGTTGTCTTCCAGGGTTTGGTCGGCGGCCAGTCCCACGATGCCGCCGGGCCGCAAGGAGACCTCGGCCAATTCGTAAGTGCCCGGCGCGAGGCCCGTGAATGTGATTCGGGCGTTCGCATCGGTGGAGTCGGCAACGAACGTACGCCGGACTTGCCGCCACTCGGTGGTCACCTCGACGTTGGCCGAGAGCCCCACCCGCTGCCACGGATCGTGGGCCATCATGCAATTGACACCGATCGTCTGCGCCCGATCGGCGCGGACTCGAAACGTCAGCGTATAGGGCGTACCCTTCTCAACGCCCAATCCATCCTGCGTAAGCTGCGGCCGCCACGACTCTTTCCCCTGCCGCGTCACGACGATTCGCAAACACGGCCGCGCCCCTAACCCCTCACCCCTCGCCCCTAACCCCTCACTCTGCACTCCCCACTCCACCCTCGTCTCCTCATCCCGTTCCATCGCCCACTCTTCTTTCAGCGGTTTGCCGAAATCACCGTTGACGAGCATTTCATCACCCAGCGTCCGCTGTCCCACGTTCCATGCCTTGCGGAGCCGCTCGGTCGTGCCGTACTTCTTCCGCAGCCACTCGTTGAACAGCTTGCGGAACGTCCCGGCGTAGGGCTCCGGCAGCGAATCCAACTGCCCCCAGCCCCAGACGGCGAACAGGGCGTCTTCGTTGCTGATCTCCACGAAGGCGACCGCCGGCTCGGCGGCGTACGCCGTTTTCGTGTACGGATTGACGTGCGTGAGCAGGTCCCGGGCGTACTTCTTCTGAAGCTCGATCATCCGCGGCTCGAAGTTGTCGAGCCCCTTGTCGTAGTCCGGGCGCTGGTCGCGCCCGGGAAACCCTTCGGCCTCGCCAAA
>JABMRB010001389.1 GCA_013202865.1 Candidatus Nealsoniibacteriota bacterium
ATCCCCCTGGAGCGAATCCGCATGGTTCCGCCGCCCGGCATGGCGACGGAGCAGGATGTGCTTCAGGCGAAATCTCGCATCGGGCGGGTCTGCGAACTAATCGACGGCGTGCTTGTGGAGAAAACCGTGGGATACTACGAATCGCTGCTGGCCATTGAGGTTGCCCATTTCCTCAAGCTCTTTCTTCAAGAACACGACCTGGGAATCGTGCTGGGGGAGGCAGGAACACTGAGAATCCTGCCGGACCAAATTCGCATCCCGGACGTCAGCTTCATCGCTTGGGAAAAGTTTCCTGACCGACAACTTCCCGCCGAGCCGATCCCCTCAGTGGCCCCTGACCTGGCGGTGGAAATCCTCTCCGCCGGCAATACCGAAGGCGAAATGCAGCGGAAGCTCCACGACTACTTCACCGCCGGCGTGCGACTCGTCTGGACCATCGACCATCGCGACAGGACGGCCAAGGCCTACACGGCCGAAGACCAATGCACCGAACTAACCGAGCAACAACCCCTCAGCGGCGGCGACGTGCTGCCGGGGTTCGAGTTGTCGCTCAAAAACCTGTTCGACAAAGCCGGTAGAGTGCGTGAAACGCACCAACCCGACGGGAACCCGTAGGCTCAGGTGTGGTATATTCCAGGCACGCTTCGAAACCGTTCAGTGACGAGATTGTGGAGGAGCCCGCGGATTCTCCAGACGATCTGATCTCGGCGGCGCAAAGCAGCCTCGACTTCTGGGACAGTCCCTATGATGACGAGGACTGGAACGATGCCTAGTGGAATCGTCGCGTTACGGCAAGGCTCTCTTTAAGGAGAAGTGCAATGTGTGGAAGATTCCAAGAGGGAAACAGCGCCAGACGGCGTCGAAGCTTCGGTGTGATCTCTTTCCTGCTCGTCAGTGCTGCTTCCAGCGTCATGTTTGGCGAACCGGACGCTTCACATGGAGGGTCACCGACATGCAAGTCTACGGCCACGATTGGCCCCGTGTCAAGCTTGTGACGATCATATCGGGCCAGACCCTGCAAGAGTGGGAGTTGGGTGGCAAGAAGAAGCTCCCGCAGTCGAGGTATCACTTCGCCACCAGCAAGGGAACCCCCATGCAGATCAACCTAGTACCACGCGCGTATCCGCCCGAGAAGAGGAGGCCCTTGTCGCCGGACGAGCAGAAATACGCCTCGACCGGTTTTAAGGGAATATATCGCTTGAAGGGCGATACGCTTGAGATCTATTACCCTTCTAAATCGTTGCATCCTCGACCGAAAAGCTTCCACACCGACGGTCGCGGCGGAACGTACATTCGAATGGAGCGAATCCCGGATCACGAGAAGCCTGAGAAACGGGAGAAGGAATCGCCTCCCGCGGTAGACGCGGATGAGGGACCAGGAGTGGAACAAACGTAACCAAGTCTGTAGGGTGCGTGAAACGCACCAATCCAATGGGAACGCGTAGGCTGACGCGTGGGTATTTGGAGCACACCAACCCGGCACTGTCCCCCCTGTGCGTTGCACGCACGCTACACGCCCACGTACTTCGCGTACACCGTCCGCGCCTCGGCCACGTCGTCGGTGCCGGCGATGATGGCGCGGCCGTCGGGGAAGACGGTGATCTCGTAGGGGTCGACTTTCAGACGTAACAGAAAGGCGTTGCGGTTGAGCTCGCCGACGCCTTCAAGCTGCCGGGCTAACTCGTCCAGTGAGACGGTCGCGCCCGGGTGGCTGAGTTGCACCGCGTTGCGACCGCACAGCACGGCCGACTGGCTGCCTTGCTTGCCCGAAAGCCATGGGAAATCGTCGTGCTTGCAGGTGGGACAATCGACCTGATCGCGAAGCCCGCTGACGTCGACCTGACGCAGCCGGTTGTCCCACAGTTCGACCACGTTAAGCTGCCGCGAGATCGCCTGACGGTTGCCGCTGAGGATTTTGATCGCCTCGATTGCCTCCAGCGACGCGATCACATTGACGATCGGGCCGAGGATGCCGGCCGTGTCGCAGGTGGGCGTGCTGCCCGGCGGCGGACACTCGTGCATCAGGCACCGCAGGCAAGGGGTCTCCTTGGGCAGGATCGTCATCGTCTGCCCCTCGGCCCCCAGGCATCCACCGTAGACCCAGGGCAGGCCGTGCTTGACGGCCACGTCGTTCAACAGGAAACGGATCTCGAAGTTGTCGGTTCCGTCGACGATCGCATCGACGCCTTCGCAGAGTTTCTCGACGTTCGTGTAGTCGACGTCGGCGACGATCGGCTCGACTTCCACCTCGGAGTTGATCCGCCGCAGCTTCTTGGCCGCCGCGACCGCCTTGGGCATCTGGTCGGCCACGTCCTGCTCGTCGAAGAGCACCTGCCGCTGCAAGTTGCTCGTCTCGACGAAGTCCCGGTCCACGATCCGCACGAACCCCACGCCGGCGCGAACCAGCGTATTGGCCGCCACGCTCCCCAGCGCCCCACATCCGCAGACCAGCACACGGCTCTGCACGAGCCGTCGTTGCCCTTCTTCCCCCAGCGGCGGATAGCGCATTTGGCGGACGTAGCGGTCGAGGTTGGCGGCCATGGCGTGCTTTCTGTCGGGGGGAATGTTTCCAGGGGGCTCTGACGATTGTAAATTGGTAATTGCAAATTGTAAATTGCAAATTGAAGAAAGACGATGGCAGCCTCTGCCGATCGTCCAGCCGAGTCAATTTACAATTCTCAATTGTCAATTGTCAATTTTCAATTTCTTCCTCCCCCTCCGCAAGCACCTTGCCGAGAAACCCGGCCGTGATCGACTCTTCACAATTGGCGACCATCTCCGGTGTGCCTTTGACGAGCACCCGGCCGCCTTCGTCGGCGGCGCCGGGGCCCAGGTCGATGATGTAGTCGGCCGACTTCATCATCTGCAGGTTGTGCTCCACCACGATCAGCGAATGGCCCACCGCCAGCAGGGCGTCGAAACAGTCTAACAACTGGACCACGTCGGAAAAGTGCAACCCGGTGGTCGGCTCGTCGAGGATGAACAGGCACCGCCCGCGTTTGGCGCTCGACATGTAGCCGGCCAGCTTCAGCCGCTGGGCCTCGCCGCCGGAGAGCGTGTTGGCCGGCTGGCCTAGTCGCACG
>JABMRB010001390.1 GCA_013202865.1 Candidatus Nealsoniibacteriota bacterium
CCTTGTTCGACATTCTGCGGTTCCTTCTTTTCTTTCTTCCTTCTTCTTGCGAATCCAACTACTTGCTTGCTACGCACGAAACACCGCATGGCTCCCTCCCCCACCTTCGACGTCCTCGGTTTCGGCGCCCTGGCCGTCGACGACCTGCTCTACGTCGACGAATACCCCCCACCCGACGGCAAACAACAAGTGCGACGCCGCCTACGCCAATGCGGCGGACTGACCGGCACCGCCCTGGTGGCAGCCGCCCGGTTGGAGGCCCGTTGTGCGTACGTCGGCATGCTCGGCGACGACGATCTCTCCCGATTCGTGGCCGACGCGCTCCGCGATGAAGGCATCGACCTGACCCACGCCGCCCGGCGGTCCGACGCCCGGCCGGGCCATTCGACGATCATTGTCGGGCGGCAACGCAGAACGCGAAACGTCTTTTCCTGCGTCGAAGGTCCCATGGGGGCCGATCCGGATCGGCCCGACGCCGAGTTGATCCGTGCCGCCCGGACGATCCTGGTCGACTATCACGGGCTCGAGGGAACGATCCGCGCGGCCCGGATCGCCCGAGAAAGCGGCGTCGGCGTGGTGGGCGATTTCGAGCGCGACCCGGGCGGAAACTTCAGCGAGCTGCTCGCGCTGGTCGACCATCCGATCGTCCCCGAGCGGTTCGCCCGGGAGCTAACCGGCTGCGAAGATCCTGCCACCGCCGCCGAGAAGTTGGTCCGGCCGGGTATGGAGGCCGTCGTGGTCACGTGCGGGGACGCCGGATGTTGGTATCTGAACGCGGCCGGAAACCGGCAACCCCGCCATTTCCCGGCATTTTCGGTTGAAACGGTCGATACGACCGGCTGCGGCGACGTCTTCCATGGGGCATACACCGTGGCCCTGGCACGTGGGATCGACCTGCACGAACGGATCGCTTTCGCCTCGGCCACGGCCGCCCTAAAGGCCATGCAGCCTGGCGGTCAAGCCGGCAGCCCCTCGCTTAGGGTGGTGCGCGATTTTCTCGATAACCGCGGGTGCAGCCCGTAAGGTGGCTTGGCCGATGTTGTCCTTATGCGCCTCAGAAGCAAGGGAAGGGAGAACGCAAGGGTGGCTGGGGCAAAGCGCAGCGGTGCCCCAGGCTGCTCGTCTCTGGGGCACCGCTGCGCTTTGCCCCAGCCACCCCAACCTTTCCCCGCACTCATCCCTTTCCCTGTACGTCCCGAAGACGTCAAATCGGTCGCTCGGGGTTGTAAGTACAATCGCGATTGACAATAATCTACGATAGACTGGCGACACGCTGTAGCCCGCGCCCGCCGGGATCACTGCGTGACGCGACCGATTTGGTATCCTACCTGTTTACCGTAACCGCGGGCGAATTCAGGAGACATCGAGAATGCCAGCGCATCGCGTAACACGCCGCGAGTTCGTTCGCGACACGGCCGCAGGCGCCGCCGCCTTGGCCACGGGCACGTTGATCGTCCGGCCCGGCAACGCCGAGGACGCCGACACCACGAAGATCGTCAATTACAACCCCGACATGGAGTACCGCCGCTGCGGCAAGACCGACCTGATGATCTCGGCCGTCTGCATGGGGGGCCACTGGAAACGGCTCGACGGCGTGATCCCGGGGCTGTTCAAGGGCAAGGGCTGGCTCAGTGCTGACTTGAAGAGCAAGGACTTCGAGAAGAACCGCTACGATCTGGTCACTCGGCTGATCGAACGCGGGATCAACTACATCGACGCTTGCACCTGCGAAGAGATCCAGATGTACAGCAAGGCCTTGAAGGGCCGCCGCGACAAGATGCACCTGGGCTTCTCGGCCTACCAAAACGAAGTCCGCCGCGCACCATGGCGACCGTTCAAGAAGCTCCAAGAGAGCCTCGACATGTGGATGAAGACCTGTGGCCAGGATTACGTCGACGTCTGGCGAATCACCATGCTCTCGAGCAGCAGCCGCCACACCGAGGCCGAGGTCGAGGAAACGATGAAGGCGCTCGAATGGGCTAAGAAGACGGGCCGCGCACGCTTCACCGGCGTCTCGTCCCACGATCGGCCGCACATCAAGAAGATGATCGAGAAGTATCCCGATCAGCTCGACGTGATCGTCACGCCCTACACGTCAAAGACCAAGGTGGTCGAGGACAAGGACGGGCTCTGGGCGGCGATGAAGAAGTGCGACGTCGGCTGGTTCGGCATCAAGCCTTACGGCGGCGGCGGGATGTTCCAGGGCAACGGCCTGCCCGGCAACGAACAGTGGGAAGCGGACTGCCGGATCGCCCGGCTAACGATCCGCTACATCCTCTGCAACGAGAATATCACGGCCCCGATCCCGGGGATGATCGTACCGGAGCAGGTCGACAACCTGGCCCTGGCCGTCAAGGAGCGACGCGAGCTCGACGCCGAAGAGAAGGCCGAGCTGGACCGCGCCACCGAGCGAGCCTTCGCCAACCTGCCGTATCACTACCGGTGGTTGAACGACTGGGAGTACGTGTAAACGCTCTCGTACCCAGGCTCCGCCTGGGTACGCAATGTCTTCGAGGCTCCGCCTCCATAGCGCAACGCACAAACGCGGATGCCCGGCCCTGGTGTCTGGCATCCGCGTTTTCTTTGGGCAAGAGTCTCGCATCCGTTGCTGGGGACTGGGAACTCGGGACTCGTCTGTCTCAATAGCCGAGGGCGGAAGCCCGCGGAGGCGTTTCTCAGGCAACCCCACAAGGCCAACACGCCCGTTCAATTATCCGTTGCGATGACTCCCTGGGGCACCGCTGCGCTTTGCCCCAG
>JABMRB010001391.1 GCA_013202865.1 Candidatus Nealsoniibacteriota bacterium
AGGTAGCGTAACTTCCCAAGAGACCACCGGCAGTTTTAACAATAGATGGGACATCCCCTCATGGGCGGCAAGAACTTGGAGAGGGGTTTTCCCGGAGAAGGGCGGATTGCCGGTAAGTAGGTAATAGGCAACCGCTCCTAACGAATAGATGTCGCTACGTTCGTCAGCTTCCTCGTATGCCGTTGCCTGTTCCGGCGACATATACAACGGTGACCCGCTGAAATGCCCTTTGGGCACTGTGCTTTGTCTTCCCGCCTCTTCGCTCGTCAGTTGCTTCACCAATCCAAAATCGAGCAGCTTTGCCACGTCATGGACTCCACCTCGCTTTGCCGCAAAGATGTTGGCTGGCGTAATGTCCCGATGAACTAGTCCGGTGGCATGGGCTTCACACAGGGCACTGCACACCTGACGCAGGAAGTGAACGGCCCGTTCGGGCAGCAACGGCCCATGTTGCTTCACCAATTCGCCGAGATTCAATCCTGGCAGCAGTTCCATCACATAATAGAAGGTGCCGTCGCAAGTGTGTCCGTAATCATAGATTTCGACAGTGTTCCAGTGCGTTAGTCTGGCGGTAGACCGGACTTCCTGCTCGAACCGATCCAGTGCGGCCTCATCGGCATCGCGACCGGGCCGGATGAACTTGATGGCACACGGCCGTTTGAGCAGGGTATGCTCTGCTTCATATACGTCGCCCATCCCGCCTGCACCGAGCTTTTCTTTCAAGCGGTACGGCCCAAACCGGTTCACCTCAACCTCGCCCCGAGAGACCGCCTTGTCAGGGCTGGTTCTACAAACCGTGAACTCGGTTGACCTAGCACGAGTCTCGGCGTCTTCGACAGCCGAAGGATAGGCCAGCGTCGGCTGCAAATCGTTCTGTAATTGCACTCCGTTCATCCGAAATCACCGATATACAGTTTCCGAGGCTGAAAACGGCTCCCTCAATCGGGTGCCCAATGGTTTCACTGCTATGTTATGAGACGCAGGACGGACCCGGTCTGACTGTAACGAGAACGTAACAATCCGAAGCGGAGCCCCAAGCAAGGCAGGAATTGAGGTGACATGTCGCTGTGAGCGGGCCGGAAGTAATGTCTTCTCAAAGGATAGACGGATTGGCAGAGCAAATAGTTCCGGGGAGTCGCTGCCGGGCAGGGCTGATAGCCAGCTTCAAAGCGGCCGGATTGGCACCTGAGGCGTGACCGGAAAGAGCCGTTCGGGCGGCCCAGTGAACCTTTCTTGTGGCCATTACGTCTTGGAGAAGGCAAAGTCTATTCACAAGGAGGCCACTCATGCCCGTCACATTGCCTGAAATCCGAGTTGGCGACCCCATCCGCCACGATGGCTTAGCCGTCTTCCCGCTGTTTGCGGAGCCGAGCAGCGATGTGGAGTATGTCCTGTCTGACGAAGCAATCAACGCCGGTTCGGTCGCCGTCGAGGAGGTCTCCGAGACAGGTTCGGTTCCTGACTTGGCTGTCGAGAACAAAGGAGATGTCCGTGTTCTGTTCCTGGAGGGCGAAGAGCTTGTCGGGGCCAAGCAGAACCGGATTCTGAACACCAGCGTTCTGGTGGCCGCCCACAGCAAGACGAAGATTCCCGTTAGTTGCGTGGAAGCCGGTCGCTGGGGCTACAAGTCCCACCGATTTGGGTCTGGCGGCACCCACTCGCCGTCCAAGCTACGATATTGCCTGAGGTCATCGGTGAGCCAGTCGCTCAAGGCGGAACGAGGGCACCGGTCAGACCAAGGCGAAGTATGGAAAGAAGTTGCCCGCCAGCAGGAAGCCCTCGGGACCGTGTCCGGCACAAGTGCGATGTCCGACACTTTCGAGGCCCACCGGCAACGATTGGGCGAGTTCCAGGAGAAGCTGCGGTACACCGAGGGGTCGATTGGTGTTGCCGTTTCCGTGGGTGACAAAGTTGTAGCCTGCGACCTGTTCGACAAGCCATCTACCTGCGAGAAGGTCTGGAGTCGGCTGTTGTCCGGCGTGATGTTGGATGCACTGGAACTGGGGGAGACCGAGAAGCAGGCCGAGGCCGCTGATGTGGGTCTGCTCCTCAAAGGGCTGGGCAACATGCCTTGGCAACCCGCCGAGCCGATTGGGGAAGGAGAAGAGCACCGGGCCGAGTCTCCGAACGGCGACCATGCATCTGCACTCGCCTTTGAGGGCGTGGTCGTGCATGGTAGCGTCGTGTGTCAATCGTAGGCTGAGTGCTCCGATTGATCAGACGGAGAAGGCTCTGGGCATAGCCGTCCGGCGGCTACCACGTTGCATCCGTGTTGCAGTGCCATTGCAGGGCAATGGCACTGCAATAAGTGCATACGGATTGCATACGGAGGCGTTGCATACAAGAAAAAGGACTCACGACCAATCGTCGTAAGTCCTTTGTTAAACGGGAGTTATGAAGGGGTGAGTGAGGGGACTCGAACCCCCGACCCCTGGAACCACAATCCAGTGCTCTAACCAACTGAGCTACACCCACCACGAAACAAGTACTGGAGTATAGCCGGCCGGCGCGGGCTCGTCAACGGGGTGTTTCATCCCTCTGACAGGCCGTTAGTATGGAAATCGCTCGTCTAATTCAGCTGTCGATAACTCCACCAGGAAGCCCGATAATCGCTCCACGAGCACCTCTATCAGCCGCTGGCCCTTCTCGGCGGTGGCTGCGTGTGGGTCGGCCGCCCCCGCGTTGGTCGTTAGCAAATGCCACGGCCGGGTGATCGATATCCAGCCGCGGTTGATCGCGTCGAACCGGCTCGGTGCCTTGCTACCCTCGTCGGCGCTCAGGCTGCCGTCGGGCCGTCGGGCGACCAGTTCCGGACAATAGGCCAAGGCCAGCGACGTCTCCATCTCGCCCGCGTGATCGTCGCGCTTGGCAAAGATCTCGTCGTAGACGTCGTCGATGATCTGGTACCAGTTGCACAGAAACAACTGCGCCGGCGTGCGGCCGTAGAGTTCTCGCAGCACGGGCTTGACCTCGTTGCCGCCGTGGCTGTTGAGGATCACAATCTTCAGAATGCCGTGCTGCACCAACGAGTCGACCAGATCGGCGATTACGGTCGTCAGCGTCGACGGGTTGAGGTTCATCGCCAGCGGAAACTTCATCTGGTTGGTCTGCGTACCGTAGGGCACCGTCGGCAGCAGCACCACTTTGGCCCCGCGCTCGACGGCCGCCTCGCAGATCTTCTCGCCGATCAGATCGCCCTCGATCGTGTCCATGGCGTAGGGCAAGTGCAGGTTATGCGGCTCGGTTGCCCCCAGCGGCAACACGGCAACTTCGTACTCGTGTTCCTTAACCGTGCCGTAGTTCGTTTCAGCCAGTTTCCAGTGACGCACGAGGTGCTCCCGAGTTTGAGGAATGAAACCAGTGACCTGCTTGGCCCGTCTATCATACAGCGGCGGGTGGCTGGGGCAAAGCGCAGCGGTGCCCCA
>JABMRB010001392.1 GCA_013202865.1 Candidatus Nealsoniibacteriota bacterium
CTCTACACTCATCCCAACAGCATGTCGACAGCTTGGGCCGTTATGGCGGGCTCTTCGAACGAGTCGTCCCGATCGGCCGGCTGTTCGAGGGCGTAGAGCCAGGCCAATTGTCCGGCGACCGGTTCCGTAACGACTGCCTCTGCGGCAGCGGGCTCGGCCGGCGGGGCGATCAGTTTCAACTCGTCGAGGAAGTTCGTCCGGTTGTTGCGCGCTAACAATACGTCGGTCGCGTCGATGAGCGTATCGCGGTTGTAGTCGTATGGGAACGTGATGCTCGCCGGGTTGATGAGGCTGCGAGGGTTGTTCCGCGCCAACAACAGGTCGGTGACCGTGACCTGGGCGTCGTCCGAATCGCCCGCCTCGGCTACCGCGTTGCCGATATAGAATACGTCGCCGCTGTTCAGACCCAACTCGACAGGCAGGACCGTCACCTCAAGCCACGTGTTGCTGATCTCGTTGGCGTTCCAGATCAGCGTCGCTCGGTCCGATCCGCTCACGCCGGCGCCCCGCTCAAACGTAACCGTCGGCACCGGGGCGTCGGCCCATACGCCCGGCTCGTTGTCGTTGCCGACGCGAAACTCGAAATGGCCGGTCGACGGCGTTACCTCGTCGGGCACGCCGACCATGTCGATCATGATCCCGTTGATGCCGCCGCTGTAACTCGTGTAGTTGGCAAACGTGGCCGTATTGCCCGGCAGCAGAGCCGCCTTGTCCGATGCAATCGCATCGCTGTCGTTCGGACCGTCCTCACCCGGATCGAACCGTCCGTTCCCGTCCGTATCGACCGCCGGATCTGCGTCCCAGTCCCAGGTCGACTCGTTGTAGAAGATGTGGCGCGCCACGACCCCGGCTCCGAAGGTGACCAAGCCGGGCGAAGGCTGACCGGCCGACCAGTTCGCCGGGGCGTCGCCCCAGGTAGCCGGAGCCATCCGATGCAGCGAATGGCCGTTGCCGTCGGCCGTGCTCGGCCAAGGCGCCACGTCGTCGTAGGTCACAACGTCTTCTAGCAGCCGGGGCACGAGATCCGGCTCGCCGTCCGGGGGAGAGTCGGGGGATTGCAATCTAATCTGCTCGCCGCCGTTGCCCAGGTTGCCGCTGTAGCCGCCGGTCAGCGGCACCGAGGCGTCGATCCCGTAGAACGCCCGGAAGGCGTCCCTACGGGCGGTGTCTGCCGGATCGAAAGACAACACTACCAGCGTACTCTCGGCCCCGATCGTCGTGTCCGGGTCGAACGCCATGTCTACGCCGCCGTCGAGATGCCAGTCGGCCAGATACGTCAGTTGCGCGTCGTGCGGATTGACCAGCACCTGCGAAAGGTTGATCGCCTCGCCGGTCGGATTGTAGAGTTCGACGAACTCCAGGTCGCTTCCGGCGGCCGGCTCGACGGCCACCATGCCGAACGAACTGGCGGCGTCGGCCGTGCCGATCCCCAACGACCCGTCGTTCAACGGCTGATTGAAGTCGAAGGAGACAGTCTCGGAGCCTTCGGCCAGCAGCGTGGCGACGGTCCCCTCGACGCGGAGTTTCAGATCGTAGTTTGTGGCCGTTTCGATCACAGCGCCCTGCATCACGTCGACGACCCAGCCGCCGGCGTCGCGGTGACCGATCTGCCATTGGTTGACGTTGGCGAAGGCTCCGGCGAATTTGAAGTCGGTCGGGCTTTGGTAGTCGAAGATGATCACCGCGTTGGCGGCGGTGGTGACGTTGACGTTGGTCTCCA
The DNA here is from genome assembly GCA_013202865.1 of Candidatus Nealsoniibacteriota bacterium. Lineage (GTDB taxonomy): Bacteria > Planctomycetota > Planctomycetia > Pirellulales > Thermoguttaceae > JABMRB01. The sequence goes on from JABMRB010001392.1 coordinate 1,721, forward strand.
CGGCGTAGTCGGTCCAGAGCGGATCGGTCAGGTCGATTAGCGCGATCGCGTCCTCGCCCGGCGTGGCCGGCGCGGCGGCGTAGCGGCCCCCGTCGACAACCCAGTTGCCCGAGACTTCCGTAAAGCGGTCGGCCGAGCCGGAGTTGAAGTCCTCGCGGAAGATGCCCGGGTAGTATTGCACTTCGCTGATGATCACCGGACCGATCCGCGGCGCGATGTTCTCGCTGCCGAGCGTCGGCGGCATGGTCATCGGATACATGTCGCCTTCGCCGTCGGGCAGGCC
>JABMRB010001393.1 GCA_013202865.1 Candidatus Nealsoniibacteriota bacterium
CGAAAGTTGCAATCCATGGCAAAGCGTCCACAGCTCATGAAGGGTCTGTTCTTCAGGTGCTGCGTGGCCGAATTGTTCAACTAGCAAATGGGACATTTTTTTCCGAACGGGCCATACGCTGCCACTTCTCTCGCGTTGTCGGAAAATGTGTCGGGGTTGCGCAGCAACAAGAGGCGCCCGGGTGGATGCGAAACCTCCAGTGGCTTCGCCACCCGGACACGTCTTGCGAACAAGCGTTCTCGGATGGTCGAGCCTTCTGCGCAAGAGTGTCCGGGCTACCCTCTTACTCGCGTTGCGATACAATGTCGGCATGCTCTGCAAACTGTGCCAATGCGAACCGGTCCACAACTTCCACCATTTCATCCCGCGGAAGGTCCATAGTAACAAGTGGTACGTCGCCTGGAAACGGTCGCGGCGCGGGAGGCGAGCGACGGTTCAATGAGCACTCCAAGTGACGGCTTCCGAGGACTCACGCCACCGGGCTCAACCGTCGGCCAGCTTCTCGTGCCGCTGGTCCTGGTGGCGGCCACCGTCGACGTGATTGTCCCGATGATCGTGCGAAACGCTCGTTCGCCGGTGCTTGGCGGTATCTTCCTCGGAGTGCTGCTTGCACAGCTCGGATTGCTGAACGTCTGGGCCGTGCTTGGCTCGCAACGGCTGTTGGTCCGTTGGACGTCGGCACTGCTGGTCGGCTGGTTTCTCTACGGCAGCATCATTCTTGGAACGGCCATCAGTTCAGGGATACCCAATGGCGGGCTGGAAATCCCACTCCGCATGGCGGCGCTGTTGCCCGGCGTGTTCATCTGTGTTCAACTTCCCCTTTGGGGTCTGAAGGCGATTACCGGGGGCCGGCTCGTTCTTAGCGATGACGAACGGGTGCCGGCGACCGAGTTGAGGCAGTTCGGTTTGCAGCAGATGTTGACGGTCACGACCGGCGTTGCTTTGACACTCGGGTTGGCTCGCCTCGGGCTGCCGGAGCTCGATGCCTTGCCCGACCAGGCGTGGTTCGCGCTCTCGCTGACCTGCGGCTTCTGCTTCGTCGGGGCCTTGCTGACGGTATTGCCGTGCGTCTGCGCGATCTTCCTCCCCCGCAACCTGGATTCCGGCGTCGCTATCGGAGTGGCCTACGCGTTCACGCTGGCGATACTTGTGATCCTCGTGATCGGCATCACTTCCGGCGGGAACGTGCCCTCCGAGGCCTTCGTGGCCCTTTTCGCGTTTGCGTTCGGGCTGATGGGGACGCAACTCGGCATCCTCAGCATGCTTAGGATGCGCGGCTATCGGCTGCAAAGGGTCTCCCGGAAGCCGTCGCCGGGCGCTGCCGAACTGGCAACCGGCTGCGACGAGCCCGGGACGTCGCCGTTCGACGACGAATCGGCCCAGTCGTAGCTACAAGCCCACAAATAATCCGGTCTACACGGCAAACACCCGCAGTAGAAACTCGCGGGCGTCGTCGGTGATGCCGGGGTTCTGGCTCTCGCGGGGACCGGCTACGTTGAGCGCCTCGACTCCATGCTCCTGCAACCAATCGCGAACGGCCTGCGGCTGCGGGTCGGCGTGCAGATCGACGACCAGGTTCGGCTTGCCGTATTGGTCGGCCATACGGAGCGTCAGCTCCGTACCGCCGCTCATGGGACCCCGGCAGAGGATCAGCGTGGCGTCGGAGTCGAGCACGTTCTGCCGGGTGCGAACGTAGTACTTAGGCGAGTCGGTCTCCTCGAGGCGGTAGCGAGCCGGGATCCGGCCGTCCTCCGCCAGCCGGCCCCGTGGACACCATCCGCCGTGCGGCAGGTCCAACTCGATCGCCGCGTCAAGCGCCCCGCGATCCACGCCCGTTTGTCCGCCGGATGCGATTCTCATAAGCCGATTGTCAATCGTCGTTCGCACCCCCCCGAACGCAGTCGGGGGGCGTTTTGGGATCTCCCCACTATCCACTATCCACTATCCACTCCCCACTCCCCACTATCCACTACCCACTACCTTTGCAACGTCCCCGTGTCGCCCGGACGCCGAGTGATCGTGTCGGGCGGGCTGGCCGGCGCGGCGCCGGGCAGGGTGAGTTCCATGCCGGCGTTCAGGAAATTGGGGTCGTCGCCGATGATCTCGCGGTTGAGTTCGAGGATCTCCGGCCAACGCGAGAGTTGCCCCAGTTCGTATCGGGCGATGTCCGAGAGCGTGTCGCCCTCCTCGACCACGTAGGTCCGCCCGCCGCGATACGCGCCCGAGAGGCTGACGGCCGACGCGCGAGTGCGAAGCGTTTCGCGACGGCTCGCTTTCGGGCACAACCCGGGATACTCCTCCTCCAATTCCTCGATGGCGGGCACGGAGATCACGTCGCCGAAGTCGAGTTGGTCGTCCTGCGCGACGCCGCTACGGTTGTGTTCGGCCAGGGCCTTGAAGTAGGCGCCCGTGCCGTAGAACGCCTCCGAGATGGTCCAATAGCTTTCGTTCGGACGCACCTTGTACTGCCCATCCGCCGTACGTTCGGCAACCGCGCCGTAGCCGGTCGCGCCATAGCCGGTTGCGCCGTAGTCGGTTGCGTAACGCTGTGCGGTTCCGTAGGTTCCAACCTGCTGGGCGGGCGTTCCTTGGCGCAGCGGCTGCGAGTATTGCTGTGCTGCGGTCTGCCCGTAGCCGGGCAACGGCGCCTTGGCGGTTGCCTGGTTCGTTTGCAAGGTCTGCTGACCGGAAGGATGTCTAGCGGAGGTCGGTCGCGTGAGCAAGCGAACCGTGTCGTCGGACTGTCCAACCTGGGCCGTGCCGACGGCCGCCGCCCCGCGCTGAAACGGATCGTTAGGCGTCGCGTCGCCGGCCGTTGCGGGCCGCGCTGGGTTGGCCATCATCGACTGCGACGTCCCGGTCTGGCCGGCGGCGGTGCTCAGCGCTGGCGGGGTCCAACCCTGCAACGGATCGTACGAACCGGCGGGCAGTTTGCTCGTGCCTGCGCTGGCCGCCAGCACGACCGGCTTGTCGGCGGGCGACGAGGGGTTCGCCTTGCCTTCGGTCGCGGTCGCCTTAGGTTTTGCGTCGGCTTTAACCGCGAGCGCGGCCGGTTCGTCGTCGCCGGTGAGCATCCGTTGCGCCAGCACGACGCCGAACGTAATCAGCAACGCCAGAATGATCGCCAGACCGAATTTTGCTTCCTTACCCATGTCTTGGCCTCCTTGCCGAAATAATGGGGATTCTTTCGTTGGGGCGGCAGTTGTACTGCCGCCCTTTGTCGGGGGTTGGCAGTTCAACTGCCAACCCAACGTAACTACCACCCCGTCGCGGGGGGAGTTTTACACTCGCTCGGCCACCCGCAACTTCGCGCTGCGGGCACGCGGGTTCTCCGTCGTCTCTTGTTCGTTCGCGCGTAAGGGCTTGCCGGTTAGCGGCTCCAGTCGCGGGTCGTCGCGCAGTGCGTTCTTCACGCGGCGGTCCTCCAGCGAATGGAAACTGATGATCGCCAGGCGTGCCTTAGGCTTGAGCCGGTCGGGCAACCGCCGCAAGGCGATCTCCAGCGATTTCAATTCGCCGTTGACCGCGATCCGCAACGCTTGAAACGTCCGCGTGGCCGGGTCGATCCGCCGGGCGTCGCGCGAACGCGGCACGCTACGGCGAACCACTTCGGCCAACTCGGCGGCCGTCTCGATCCGCTTCTCCCGCCGCCGGGCAACGATCGCCCGGGCTATCCGGCGGCTGTGTCGTTCTTCTCCATACGCATAGATCAGGTCGGCCAGTTTCTCGGCACTGAGCCGATTGACCAATCGGGAGGCCGACTCACCGCTGGTTGGATCGAACCGCAAATCGAGCGGCCCGTCCGTCGAAAAACTAAACCCTCGGCTGCCGTCGGCCAACTGGTCGCTCGACAGGCCCAGGTCGAGCAACACACCGTCGACGGCTGCTATCTCCAACTCATCGAGCACCTCCGGCAGGTCGCAAAAGTTGGCCTGCGCCAGCTTCACCGGCATCCCGGCCAGGCAACGCTCGGCACGGTCGATCGCGGCCGGATCCAAGTCCAGCGCGAGCACCGTTCCGTCCGGGCCGACCCGCTCGGCCAGCGCCCGAGTGTGACCGCCGCCGCCGAGTGTCCCGTCCACGATCACCGCACCCTCGCGCGGGGCAAGCCAGTGGACGATCTCGTCGAGCATCACGGGCACGTGGGCCGTGGGGGGCTCGGTCATGGACCCTCACATTGCTGAGCAGTGGTTGGTCTCG
>JABMRB010001394.1 GCA_013202865.1 Candidatus Nealsoniibacteriota bacterium
ACCCCGGGTGTGTTCACCCGGGGCTAAATGCTAAATAGTGAATACACCGGGGGGAAAAGTTCCTCGCAATAACCCCGGGTGTGTTCACCCGGGGCTAAATAATGAGGATCCAAACGAACGTGGCAACCGTCAGCCAGAGGATCGGCGTTTGACGGCGTCTTGCCGCCGGCAACAGGCACACGGCCCCGACGACGACCGCCAATACGACGACCGCCTGCCAGCCGAGGAACAACCCGGCAACACCCAATCCGCAGATCAACCCGGCACGGCCGGTCCGACACACCCGCGACGCACCCCAGCCGCACAGCAACCCGGCAGCCAGTCCGGTCGGCCCGTCGGCGATTCCCGCCAGACCGGCTGGCATCGCGCTGCAAGCGTGTACGCCGTGCAGATAGGGCCAGAAGACGGGCGCCGCCAGCCCGGCGATCGTTGCCGGGGCAAACAACCGCGGCGCCACGCGATGGCCGTCGAATTCGATTCCCACCGCAGCCAGCAGCGTACACAACAGCAACAGGTGATACGAATAGACGCCCCACAGTTCGGCGACGGTTTGCTCGGCCGTCGCCGTCGGGTCGATTCCATAGGGAACAGACTCGGCCAGACCCAGCACGACGAACATCGTGGCGGTGACGGCCTCGACTGTCGGATACCTTGCCGAAATCGCGCCGTTGCAAGCGCGGCACCGGCCCCGCAAGAAAAGCCAGCCGAAGATCGGCACGTTGTCCGACCAGCGAATGGGCGTCTTGCACCGTGGGCAATGCGAGCCGGGATGCACGAGGCTGATCCCCGCGGGCACGCGGTAGACAACGACGTTCAGGAAGCTCCCGATCGCTCCGCCGAACGCAAACAGCCAGACGCCGATCAGCCAGGGCAGCGCGTCGAGGAGGATGGTGGCAAACGGCATGGGATCGGCACGGCCCGACGGATCACTTGATTTCCACCAACATCTGCGAATCGATGACGCGGATATTCCGGTACGCATCCTGGCCCACTTGGATCTGCCAGGTCCCGGCGCTGACGTAACCCAGGATCAGCCACTTCGACTTGGCTTTCACCTCGGGCAAGTCGGGGGGCACCTTGGCCAGGAAGATCTTGTCTTCCCCAAGGTGCAAGTACAGTTGGCCGGGACTGTGGTTAATTACGGTCGGGCAGACGAACATGCCGCCCCAAACCCCTTCGAGCCGTTCGGCGCCGAACTTGTTGAGCGCCTTGACGTGGCCCTCGGTGAACTTCACCTCGCCGAGCTTGCCGAACAGTTGCTCGGCCAGTTCGCCCGCGGCGACGAGTTCCTCCTTAGGCATCTTCTCCACAAGTTCGGGAGCCTTTTGGCCGATCTTGGCGAAGGTCATCTTCTTAGCCAACTCGGCAAGCGTTTCGTACTGTTCGGCCTTCTCCGGCTTGAAGTCGAACGCCACGGCCTCGTCGTAGAGCTGCTGCATCTTCTCGCAACGGACGTCGACGCGTGCCAACTCCGGAATCGTGTCCGCAGTGCCCGACCCGGGCGTACCGGCCTTTGGCGGCGGCAAGGGTTCGAGATCCTTCTCGTCCGCACCGGCGATCAGATCTTTGAGATGCCGGACGTGGCTGGCGTAACCGTAGTCGGCCTGCACGTTGATGAACGTGTTGACCCCGACCACTTTGATCCTGCCGTCGTCTTCGATAAACACGGGCCCGCCGCTGCTGCCGGGCCGAATCACTACGTTGTGCTGAACCCAACGAAAGTCGGCCGGCACCTTCTTCTGGGCGAGAAACTCCTGCGTGCTTTCCGGCAGTTGGCTCGTCGTCCAGACTCGATTGACCACTCCGAAAGTGAGCGCAAAGTCGACGCCTTCCGGATGGCCGTAACTGTTCACCTCCGTTTCCGGGGCAATATCCTCATCGCGGCCGATGTCGAGCAGCGTCAGGCTCGCGGGTCGTGCGGCGAGCATGATGATGGCCAGATCGTGGTCGGTCCTCTTAGCGATGACGCCCGCAATCTCGTACTTGATGCTTTCGTGATTCGTGCCGCCGGCCGTCCTCGCCCGGGCGGTCGTATTGGCGCCCTCGATCACGTGGCAGTTGGTCACGACCCAAGCGTTTTCGCTCCCCTTGTTCTTGATGAAGAACCCGGTGCCGCTCGACATTCCTTTGTCGCTGAAAATCTCGATTTTGACGATCGCGTCCCTTGCTTCCTTGACGGTCTTTGCGGACTTCTGCTTGATGAACGCGTCCCCGCCGCCGCCCGACGGCTTATCGACGACGGCCCCGTCGTCCGACGATCCAGAAGGTTCACTAGCGACGGGGTCGCCCGGACCCATGCCGCCCATCAGGGCATAAACACCCAAGCCCACAGCCGCTGCGCCGCCGACCCCCAGCAGGACCCAGCCCCAGACGGGAAAGCTCGACCGGCGTCGATAGGGTTTCGTGCCCGTGGAACTTGCTGCGGAGCCACTACGGCCCGTGGCGACCGAGGGTGTAAACGACCCGGACGGCGAGTCGGTCGTAACGATCGACCCCGCGGCGTCCTCAGAGTAGGCGTGTGCGGCGTCTTTAACGGGCGGGCGGCGCACGGCCGGTTCCGCCGGTGGCTTGGCCGCTGCGGCGGCAGGTCGCTTCTTAGGTGGGGCGGTCGCCGCGGTCCGCCGGGGCGGGGGCGACTTCACTTCGGGCAACTCCACGCCGGGCAACTCCACCACGACCCCACACTTGGGACACTTCCCCCGGCTGCCCGAAAAACCATCCGGCACCTGAAACACGCTGTCGCACGATCCACACTTCACTCGATTTGGCATCGCTTCCCAAGCCTTTTCGTCTCGCGTAGAGCGAGCTGCGTATTACCGCATGAAACGCTACCCCCCATCATAGCCGTCCCGGGGCAGCGATGCAAGCCCGCGGAGATGGGGGGGTGGCCAGGTTCGTAGTGACCCGATTTATCGGGTTCTTACTCGATGAACTGGTGCCGAACCGCATGAATGCGGTCACTACGAACCCTACTGCGTCACCTGCACCGTCTGCCACCTTGCCGTGGTCTCGCCGGGAAACTGGGCCGTGACGTTGCCTTGCGGCTTGGTCAATTCCCCCAGCGGTGCCCGGAATACGACCTTGCCGGTGCCGGCGGTCCAGGAGACTTGCAGGTTCTGCTTGTTCACCGTGCCCTGGACGGTCTGAACGCCGTTGCCGATCACGTCGAAGTGTGAGCCGCGAACCGTGCCGTTGTGATGGACCGACAACTGGACCACCCGCGTGGTTGCCGTCTGGCCGGCCGGGCGTAAGGCGAACGTGCCGATGGGCATCCATTGCCCGTCGTCGTCGGCAGCGCCTTGCGCGGGATAAGCGGCCTCGGCCTCGACGCTCACTTCGCCCGTGCCCACTTCGCCCGTGCCCTGCTCAGTGACTATGCCGCTTTCGTACACGGTCGTGCTGCTACCGGAGACAGCCAACCACCGGGTGACCCCGACTGCGGTCGCAGCCACCGCGGCGTCGGCGTGCGGGTGGGCGAACTGCCAGGCCTTGGGATGCTGTGTGTACCAGGCGGGCGTGAACGGCTGATGGGGTGCATTGATCCAACCGGCCGCACCGATCGCCGCCGGAGGCCGCACGCCGAGGTGGCCCTGCAACGTGCCTGACACCGGATTGGGAATACTGACGGGCGGGCGAACGGTCGTACCGGACTCGGGTCGTCGAATCGTGGGCGAAGGGATGTTCGGTCCGGCGAGCGTGCCGGGCGGCCGAAACGACCCGGCCGAAGGAATCCCCCCGCGACCGAACCCGCCGCTACGTCCACTCCGCTGAGCCATCGCCTCGCCGGCCGCCAACGCCCCGATCAGACAGAACGTCGCAACAACAATCGGTCTTCTTTGCATGACAACTTCCCCCATATATGACTTGGACGTGAAATACTATGCAACTCTAGCATACGCCGTTCAAGCCGGTTGTCGTCCGAACGGCCCTCGCTGCAATTTCGCAACACGGTCCGCTGCAATTCGGCAACGGCCGCTCGCGGCTTCGCAGCCCGTCCAAGAAAGTCGTGGCCACAGGCGGCTTGCCTGTGCTATAGTGCAGGCGAGCCGCCTACACCACGAAAAGCCACCACCTTCAACGCGTGGCCAACTCCTTGCCCCCGGTCGCCAATCCGCCCATAATACATCCATGCGATACCACGGCACGGTCGTCCGCCCGCCCAGCGAGGCGGAGAGTTACATCTTGCAGGTTACCTACGGTTGTTCGCACAACCGCTGCACGTTCTGCGGTACGTATCCGGATAAGCCGTTTCGGGTTCGCGACGAAGCCGAAGTGCTCGAAGACGTCGCCATGGCCCGCGACGAGATGGGCGACGTGCGGCGGGTCTTCCTGGCCGACGGCAACGCGCTTGTGCTGAACACCCGGCGGCTGGCCGGCACGCTCGACGCACTGGCGGGGGCGTTTCCGCGGCTGCGACGCGTCGGCATCTACGCCAACGCCCGCGATATCCTCGACAAGAGCGACGACGATCTGGCGATGCTCTGCCGCAAACGGCTGCAGCTTGTCTACCTGGGCCTGGAGAGCGGCAGCGACGAGGTGTTGCGACGCGTCGGCAAAGAAGCCACGGCCGCCGAAATGACCGCGGCCGTGCATAAAGCGAAGCGTGCCGGTATGCGGGTCTCGGTGATCGCATTGCTGGGTATCGGCGGAACGGAACTTTCCGCCGAACACGCCGAGCAGACCGGCCGGGTCGCCGGCGCGATGGACCCGCACTACCTCTCGATGCTCACGCTGATGCTCGTACCCGGCACCGAGTTGCACGCCCAGGCAAGCTCGGGCGAGTTTCAGCCGCTGCCGCCCGAGGGCATGTTGGGCGAGTTGCGCCAGATCATTGCCACGTCGACCGGGCTCTCCCGGTGCATCTTCCGTACGAACCACGCATCCAACTACGTCCCGCTGGCCGGAACGCTCTCGCGAGACAGAGAACGCCTGCTGGCCGCGCTCGATCAAGCGATTGCCCAAGGCCCGTCGGCAATGCGGCCGGAGATGTGGCGGGCGCTGTAGGTCAGGGCTTGCCCTGACGTGGACACAACAGCGCCCCTTCGCTTGTCAGGGCAAGCCCTGTCCTACTCGTCGGCCGACCATTTGATGCCGCGGCGTAGCAGGTCGCGGAAGGCGGGGTTGGTCCATGCCTTGTCGTCGTGGCCCAGGGCCAGGCAAAAGACGTTGCTCTTGCCCTGTTGCCGGACCCAGGCGACTTCGTCCATGGCGCGCTCGTGATCTACCGTCAGCAGGACGGTCCCCTTGCCGTCGTGCTTGCCGTGGAGAGTGTATCCCTCGTCGTGAATCTCAAACGGGTCGAGCCCTTTGGTGATCGCGTGCTTATCGTCGGCAATTTCGATCTTCAGATCGATGCCTTCCTTGAATCCGAAGTTGCGGTCGTCGAAGCCGCACAGTTCGTTCCACAGATCCCACTGCGTCCAGGCCAGCAAGGCGTGGTGCATTATCACGACCCCCTGGCCCCGCTCGGCGAGCCGCTCGATGGCCGCTTTTGGTTCGCCCGCGTAATCGGTTTGGGGCCCTTCGTCCACGGGCACGGCGTCGCGGCCCATGCCGTAGAAGACGACCACGTCGTAGGCGTCGCGGATCTCCTCGGAACTGGACGCAAAGTGCTCGATGTGTTGCGGATACGCATCGACGCCGGGCAACTCGCGAAACAGCCGGTAGAAGTTAGGCACGTCGAACGCGTGCTCCCCGGTCACCACGGCCACGCGAAGTTTGTCACCGTCCGCGTCATTCGCCCCGCTACCATTAGAACAAGAGACGGTCGCAACGGCAGCCAAAAGTCCAAACATCAGCAACGCAATTCGTAAACGCATGAGGATCTCCAATTCCAGTTGTGGGTGGCCGGGGTCGAGTCGCGAGGAACGAGCTTTGAGCTATGAGCCATGAGCCATGAGCTATGAGCCATGAGCCATGAGCTACGAGTAATGGGCTTTCTCACTTCTCACTGCTCACTGCTCACTGCTCACTGCTCATTGCTCACTGCTCACTGCTCACTGCTCATAGCTCACTGCTCGTTGCTCATTGCTCATTGC
>JABMRB010001395.1 GCA_013202865.1 Candidatus Nealsoniibacteriota bacterium
CCGCATACCTGGGAAAGGGGGTACCGCAAGACAGAGGCACACACTCTTTCGACGGGCCGCCGACCGCCGCTTACGAGCTCGGATCGCGAATCACCGGCTCCATCACCTTGGTGTTGCGGTCCACGGCCAGCACGATCGTGCGTTGCTCGACGCCGTCGCCGCTGCTGGCCACAACCGGCAGGACGTGGCGGCGATTGGGTAGCGCGAAACGGACCGCAAAGGTCCCATCGCTGCGAAGGTGGACCGGCTCGCCGCGGAGCGTAACGTGGGCGCCCGGGTCGGTGGCTCCGTGGACGATCAGTTCGGTGTCCACCTCGAAGTTGAGCTCGCGCTGCTTTCCACCACTCCGTGAGGCGCCGAGCCCGAACTTGGTCGACATCGGGTCACCCATTGGCCGGCGGAACTGCTCCTCGAAAACGGCTTTCAGATCGCCGTTGTTGCCGTGGTCTTGGTATCCGCCGCTCATGGCGTAGATACGATCGAAATCCTTGGCTACCTCGGCCCAGTTCTGATCGAACGCCTCGGCCGAGCCGGCCTGGGGGGTGGTCACTACGTTGCTGGTCGCCAGACCGAAGAACTTCTCCCCTGCTCCCAGGTACCCGACGTCGACCTGATAGCTATTCGGTGGGTCCTGGACGTCGACGTACCAGTTGTTCACGCCGCCGTGAATCGGAATGTCACGCGACACGGATCGAGCAGAACTTGTCGTACCGTTTCGGGTGACCTCGTAGAGCCGCAGAATGGGCCTGGCACCGTGCCAGAATTGACCCATCGACGCCTTGGCGCGGGTCACGACCGCTCGGGTCAACTCCCAGTAGACGTGCAACCAGTAGGGGTCGCGAACCATCACCACCACGCGATCCTTGGTCCGGCCGTTCCCTTCCTCGACGTTCTCAAAGGCAAGGTTCTTCGATGCGGCCAGCTTAGCCTTGATCTGGCTGAGCCGACGCTGAGCGGCCGGAGAAAGGGCCTTCTTGGGCGGAGTTTTCGGCGATTTCGCCGCGTCGGCCTTCTTGGCCACGGCCTTGCCACGCGGTGTCTTGGCAGCCTTGCCGTTGGCCACGCTATTCTGCGAGCCGGGGGGCTTGGACCTCTCCCGTCTGGCGGCAGCAGCCCGGGCCTGATTTACCAATGCCTTGACCAACTCGTCCTTGCGCATGGAATGCCAGCCGGCCACCTTCTTCTTCTTGGCCATCGCAGCAAGGTCTTTGACTGTGCGGGTTCGTAGTTTTGCAACGGTGATCACGGGACTCACCTCCACGTCGCCGTCCGCGAGAACCGATTCGGTTCACCAGTCGGCTAAGTCGGTGCTTCGGCATCATCCGTGATCCGAATACACTTCGCGCCTAGTATTAGCGGCAGTCCATAGCCGTGTGAGTTACGTCGCAGTCAACTCTGGGACGATCGTCTTCCCAGCCATGTCGAGACGGTTTACGCGTCTCCATGGTCGCCCGTCTCCCCGGGCTCTCACCCACGCTTCCGGTACAGGTTCGACCAATGCTTTGGCGGGAGTCGTTCCCGTTGACCCGGCTCCATGTGCTGGGAAATCAATTCGTCCACTCGGCAGCGTGTACCCTTGGCAGGCAACCGGCCAATCAGCCGGGTAAGGCAACCGCCACCATATCAAGTCAATTATACTCGAAATGCCGTATAAACGCAATCGTCCGATCTTGTGGATTGTCCCGAACGGATGTATTTCGTGCGTTCTAAGACGTTTGCCCACAACAGGTTACGCAAAGATCCGACGATCCGAAAATACCGATGACCACAGCACTCGAATAGTCACACATCCCTACTCTGCAACCACCCTAACGAGGGGTTTCTGCTACCAGGAATCGCGATACCCGGTGGGGCACAAATGGTATTCTGCGTAATGTAGGCTATGTCGAGCGGATCATAGCCGGCGGGCTGCGACGATCGAAGGCGTTCGAGATTCGCGCCTGGTTCAATTCTGTTCGTTTTTCGGTAACAGCCGCGACGAACGAATTCTTGTGAATCCAGGCGGGCCGTTCACCGAAATACTGGCGAACTCTCTGCCGACGTGTTGACACTTCGCCCGATGCCCGCTACGGTGATCTCAAACTGATAGCCTGATTGACGAGCAACGCGCTTGTCGCGAGAACAGTGGAAGAACCGCCTGACGACCGTTCACAACTTGCCCTGGCGATGGAGTGGGCCTCGCGGGTCACTGCCGTTTCGCTGGAAATGGTTGTCCCCATCGTGGTGGGCCATTGGCTGGACGGACAGTGGACGACGGAGCCGGTGCTGACGGTCGTTGGAGCCGCGTTTGGATTGATTGCCGGGATGTGGCATCTATTGCGGATGACCCGGCCGCCTTCTCCTGCGGGCAACGGCCAAGACACCTCTGATCGGACGGCGGAGCATAGTTCTGACGGGACAACGAAGAAGTGAGCGACGGCATGGCAAATAGGATTGCCGGTGTGCAGAGCTTGGGCCTGGGGGCCCGGGTCGGTCTGCTGATCGCTGTTGACCTCGTCCTGTTGGCCGTGGTGGTCTCGATCGCCGGACCACTCGCCGGCACAACGGGTGTGGTGGCGGCAACGGTGGCGGCCGGCGTCTGCCTGCTTGGGGCCGTTCCGGCATTGATCGTCAGTCGGCTGTTACAGCAGTGCGACAAGGCCCTGCAAGGGATGGGATTTGCAATGCTGTTGCGGATGGCAATCCCGCTGGGATTTGCCATGGTGATTCATTTTCAAGACGGGGGGCTGGCGGCGGCCGGCTTTTTGTATTATCTTCTGATGTTTTACCCGGTGACCCTGGGGGTCGAGACGGTGCTCTCGCTGCCTAAGACCGACCCACCCGGGCGTCGCTCCGACGGAACAGAGGACGTTGCCTGACCGATGGCTGCTGATACCGCGGAACTGATGTCGCACGTGAAGGACTCGCAGTCCTTCCATCTGCCTAACGGCACGGAACACGGCTTGACCGTGGCTATTCCGCAGCCGGCGGAGTTTGCACCGGGCCTGCCGCAGCCGGCCGACATCCTCAGCAGCGTGGGGATCAAGAATCCCCCCGAGTGGCTGGCGGAACCGTGGACCCTGACCAAGTTCATGGTCCTGGAAGTGGTTGCGGCGGTCTTGATCGTGCTGATCTTCGTGCCGCTAGCCCGCCGGATTGCCCGGGGCGAGCGGCCGGTGGGCCGACTCTGGAACCTCTTCGAGGCGATGCTGGTCTTCATTCGCGACGAAGTGGCCCGGCCGGCGATCGGCGGCAAGGCGGCCGACAAGTTCCTGCCGTTTTTATGGACGATCTTCTTCTTCGTCCTCTTCTGCAACCTCCTCGGTATGATCCCCTGCGCCGGTTCACCGACCGGGGCGATCGGCTGCACCGGAGGTCTGGCGGTGATGACGCTGGTGACGGTGATCGGGGCGGGCATCAAGAAATACGGCGCGGTCGGGTTCTGGACGGGTCAGGTCCCGCACATGGACCTGCCGCTGTTGCTGGCCGTCTTCATCAAGCCGATGATTTTCGCCATCGAGGTTCTGGGGATCGGAATCAAGCACTTTGTGCTCTCCGTGCGTCTTTTAGCCAACATGTTTGCCGGGCACCTCGTGTTGGCGGTCATTCTGAGTTTCATCAAGGCCACGGCCGATCACGGGCTGATTTGGTACGGCGTGATGCCGGCCAGCGTCCTCGGCGCGGTGGGTTTGAGCCTGCTGGAATTGTTCGTAGCGTTCTTGCAGGCGTACATATTTGCGTTTCTCTCGGCATTGTTCATCGGCATGGCGGTTCACCAGCACTAGAGTGTTGCGGCCGCGGTGCCGAACGTTACACGCTTTTTGGAAGGAGATGGATCCAGTGAACAGGTTGACAAAGATTGCAGCCTTGAGTGTTGTCATGTTGTTGGTGGCGGCCATGCCGGCCCTGGCTGCCCCGGCCGACGCCGCCGCGCCGGCCGTAACCGCCGCCACCTCCAGCGGCTTCTCGATCTGGCTCGGCGGCGCCTTCGGTGCCGGCCTGATCATCATCGGTGCTGGCATGGGTATCGGCAAGATCGGCTCTTGCGCCGTCGAAAGCATGGCGCGGCAGCCGGAAGTCGCCGGCAACATCCAAACGGCGATGATCATTTCCGCAGCGTTGATCGAAGGGGCCACCTTCTTCGGTCTGATCGTCTGCATGTTGGCCAAAGGGCCCTGGAGCACCTAAGGTAGCCAAAATGATCGTCACTCGAGTGATTGCGGGCGCGGTAGTCGGCCTGATGCTCCTGGCGTACACGCCGGGAGCCGCCGGCGAGGCTGTGCCGCCGCCGGATTCTCACGGGACTGTGCCCGAATCCAGTCATGGAGACGGCAACGACACCGCAGGCGGAAGCCACGGCGGGACCAGCGAGAATCCCTTGGAATTCAAGAAGGATCTTGCGCTATGGACCTGTGTGGTTTTCCTGGTGCTGTTGACGGTCCTTTGGAAATTCGCCTGGGGGCCGATCTCCCAGGGCCTTAGCCGCCGCGAGAAGGGAATCGCCGATCAAATCGCCGAAGCCCAGCAGTCCAACGAGAAGGCCCGGCAGCTTCTGGCCGACTACGAGCAGAAGCTGCTCGCCTCGAAGGACGAGGTCCGTGCGATCCTCGAAAAGGCCCGGGCCGACGGCGAGCAGAGCGGCCGCGAGATTGTCGAGGCCGCCCGGGCGGAGTCCGAATCCGACCGGAAGCGGTCGTTGCAGCAGATCGACGAAGCCACCGCGGCCGCCCTGAAGGAACTGGCCGACCGCAGTGCAACCCTGGCGGTTGATCTGGCCGGCAAGATCGTCGGCGAGACACTCGACCGAAAGAGCCATGCCCGACTGATCGAGCGGGCGATGACCGATTTTTCGGCCGGGCCCGAGAATAATTGAACGGGAATAGTTGACCACGATGGCCGAATCCGACGACATCAACGCCGAACATGCCGCGGTAGCGGCCCAGATTGACGCCGACGTAGGGGTCGAGCACGTTGCCGACGTCTACGCTGAGGCCCTGCTGGGTGCGACCGAACACGCCGGGCAAACCGACGCGGTGCTCGCCGAGTTCGACGAGCTAATCCAAGGCGTATTCGCCCGGTTCCCCCGCCTGGAAGCCGTCCTCACCTCGGCCCTGGTCTCGGACGACGAGAAGGTCGGCATCATCGACCGATTGCTCGCCGGCCGGGCCTCGCCGCTGGTGGTCAACTTCCTCAAGGTCGTCGCCGACCACGGTCGGCTCGATCTGCTTAGGGTGATCCATCGTCAGGCCGGGCTGCGACGCGACAAGCTCCGCGGCCGGATCCACGTCGAATTGGTCACCGCAACAGAAATCGACGACGCCTTGGCGCAACGTATCGCCGCGAGACTCCGCAAGGCGCTCGACGGCGAGCCGGTGATCCGCCGGGTAACCGATCCGGGCCTGATCGCCGGGGCCATTGTTCGCATCGGCGACACCGTCTACGACGGCTCCGTCGCCAACCAACTTAGTAATATTCGACAGCAGATGATCGATAGGAGCGTCCATGAAATTCAGAGCCGACGAGATCGCTTCCGTCATCCAGCAGGAAATTGAGCAATTCGAGTCCCGTATCGACGTCCGTGAGGTCGGTCGGGTTATCGAAGTGGGTGACGGTATCGCTCGGGTCTACGGACTCTCGGGCGTGATGTGCGGCGAGATGGTCGAATTCCCCGGAGAAGCCTTCGGACTGGCATTCAACCTTGAAGAGAACTCCGTCGGGGTCATCATCCTCGGCGACTTCCTCGAAATTAACGAAGGCGACGAGGTCCGCAGCACGGGCCGACTGC
The DNA here is from genome assembly GCA_013202865.1 of Candidatus Nealsoniibacteriota bacterium. GTDB lineage: Bacteria > Planctomycetota > Planctomycetia > Pirellulales > Thermoguttaceae > JABMRB01. The sequence goes on from JABMRB010001395.1 coordinate 5,765, forward strand.
TATCGGTGCCCGTCGGCGACGCCGTACTGGGCCGAGTGATCGATCCGCTCGGAAACCCGCTCGACGGCGGCCCGCCGATCGTCACCACCGAGCGCCGCCCGGTCGAAGCCATTGCCGTGGGGATCGCCGGTCGCCAGCCGGTCACCCAGCCACTGCAAACCGGTATCAAGCCCATCGACGCGATGACGCCGATCGGCCGCGGCCAGCGCGAGTTGATCATCGGCGACCGCAAGACCGGTAAGACGGCCATCTGCATCGACACGATCATCAACCAGAAGAACACCGGCGTCAAGTGTTTCTACGTGGCCATCGGTCAGAAGGAATCGACCGTAGCCGGGCTGATCGAGGTGCTCCGCCGCGAAGGGGCCATGGACTACACCACCGTGATCCTCGCAGGCGCCAGCGACCCGGCCCCGTTGCAGTACATCGCCCCCTATGCCGGCTGCGCGATGGCCGAGTACTTCATGTTCAAGGGCGAACACGCCCTGATCGTCTACGACGACCTCTCAAAACAGGCCGTCGCCTATCGGCAACTGTCGCTGCTGATGCGGCGTCCGCCGGGCCGCGAGGCCTACCCGGGCGACGTCTTCTATTGCCACAGCCGGCTATTGGAGCGGGCGTCGAAGCTCAGCGACGAACTGGGCGGCGGATCGCTCACCGCACTGCCGATCGTCGAGACACTCGAAGGTGAGGTCTCGGCCTACATCCCGACCAACGTGATTTCGATCACCGACGGGCAGATCTACCTGCAGCCCGACTTGTTCTTTGCCGGTCAGCGCCCGGCGATGAACGTGGGCATCTCGGTCTCCCGGGTCGGTGGAGCGGCCCAGGTAGGTGCGATGAAGAAAGTGGCCGGCGGGTTGCGCCTCGACCTGGCCTCCTTCCGCGAGTTGGAGGCCTTCGCCCAGTTGGGAACCGATCTCGATGCAGCCACTCAGTCGCGGCTCGACCGCGGCTACCGGATGACCGAACTGCTCAAACAGGGCCTCTACTGCCCGCTGGACGTAACCGACCAGGTGTTGAGCATCTACGCCGGCACGCGTGGCCATCTCGACGCGGTCCCCATCGCAGAGGTCCACGCCTGGGAAGTGGCCTTCCTGAAGTTCATGCACACCGAGAAGAAG
>JABMRB010001396.1 GCA_013202865.1 Candidatus Nealsoniibacteriota bacterium
GCACTTTGCGAAAAACAGGGGTGTGCGTCGATGTGCATAACTCGTTGCCGTGTCAGGGGTTATGAAAATATCGCGGCCTAATGTTGATTTTGGCGGAAGAACCCGATCGATGATTCTGAGCTGATTCTACTCGACGTAACTCCTTATTTCAAGCCGACTTAATGGTCGTCTCGACCGAGCTGTGGCGGTGGCTTCAAAACGTTAAGGCGGGGCAAATTCGGTTCAGCACGAACGCGAGTACCCATAACCCCCGCAAAAGTACGAGTTCCTGGGGGTATTAGTGAGGCTGCCGTGTCGAACTTACGCGTAAAACTCCCGCACTCGCATGATCACGTCGAAGCCTTCCATCTTCAGGCAATCCTCCAGGCAGAGCATGGCCGGGTGGTCGGGGTCGAGCAGGCGGTACTTACGCTTGACCGAGCCGATCACCATGTCGAGTCCCAGCGGCATCGCTTTGGTTAGAAAAGCGCTTCCCAACGGGGTCTTTACCGGGGAACCGTCGGCCCGTTTGGGCGGCAACATGACGGTGAAGTTGCTCAGGCCGACCGACGCGTGGACGCCCGAGAGGTGCTCGTCGGCGTGGATCATCTCCATGGCCGCGATCAGCCGGTGGATGTTGCCCGTCGCGTCGCTGCCGATCGGGGCAATGCCCGGGTCGATGATGCAGTCGTCCACCGTCACGTCGCGCCCGTCGCTGCAAAAAGCGTTGACGAGAAACTGCGTGGCCGCAAACGTCTCCTCGGCCGTGCGGCAGGGCTGCGACCGCCCGTCGACAACGTGCTCCGAGACCAACAAGATCGGCCTGAAGGGCTGCACCTGGTAGAGATCGAACATCTCGGTGCGTAACGACGAGACCGAATTGAGAATCGGCCTCGCGCCGCCGGCACGGTCCGGATCGTATGCTTCGAGCCCGGCTCGGGCGATCTCCGGGTCGGGTGTGTCGATCGCCAGCGGCTTGGAAGTTACCTGCTGGACGCGGCGGACCATCTCGGCCATGAACTCGGCCGACCGCGTGCCGACGTTGACGTCGATGTAGCCGGCCCCGGCCTCGTCCTGCGCGTTGGCCAGCGCCACGATGCCGTCGACGTCGTCGGCGTCGAACAGCTTCCGCGTCGAGGGGACCGAGTCGTTAATCGACTCGCCGATAATTGTCAAACCTTCAATTGCCACGGCACTCACCCGACCAATCCTCGGGCGATGTTCACCGCGGCGCTGGCGTTGTCGCTGTAGCCGTCGGCACCGATTTCGTCGGCGTACTGCTGCGTGATCGGGGCGCCGCCGATCATCACCTTGGCCTTGTCGCGGACGCCGGCCTCCACAAGGGCCTCGATGACCTTCTTCATCACGGTCATCGTGGTGGTCAGCAGTGCGGAGAGTGCCACGATGGTCCCGTCCTGCTGCTTGGCGGCCTCGACGAACTGCTCCGGCGAGACGTCCACGCCCAGATCGACGACCTCGAACCCGCAGCCCTGCAGCATGGCGGCGACGAGGTTCTTGCCGATGTCGTGCAAGTCGCCGTGGACCGTGCCGATCACCACGCGTCCGGCGCTCTCGCCGCTGTTTCCGATCAGGGCAACGGCAGCCTTCATGGCCCGTTGGGCAATCAGCAGTTCGGGAACGAAATACTCGTTGCACTCGAACTTCTTACCCACCTCTTCCATGGCGGGCGTGACAAACTTGGTGACCAACTCCGCCGGGTCGACGCCCGCCGCCAGGGCAGCCTTGGTCGCTTCCTCGGCCTTGTTCTTGTCGCCGACCAGGATCGCGTTATACAGTGCTTCTGACATGGATCGCTCCTAAGAAAACAAGTCTCAGCGTATGAAGATGGTCCATCCTAACGAAATCGGACCCGGCCCGCCAGTGGGGGTGTCTCGACTTTCTCGGTACCCTAGCGGGTAGCCACGGTCGCCAGACCGTGGGAATCCCGCACTCCGGCGAGTGCAGCTACATTCTAGCCCTACCCGCCTGCGTACTACGCTATCACCCCCCGCATGTACTCCAAGCTTCGCCCGGCCTGCTCTACGGTGCCGCATTCGACGCTCAGCACACCGTCGAAGCCGTGCTTGCGGAGGATCTCGATCACCCGGGGCCAGTCGATCACGCCGTCGCCGCAAGCGCAGCCCACGGCCGTTCCGGTCACGATGCCGCGTTCGGAGTCGCTTTGCTGGATACTGATGTCCTTGGCGTGGAAGTGGCAGAGCCGGTCGGCCACCGCGTCGAGCGACTCGTAGAGGTCATCCTGCCCGCCGAGATAGAAATTGCCCGTGTCCCAATTGACCTTCCAGCAGGGGCTCTCGGAAAGTTCCAGCATGCGGATGAAGGAATCCATGCGGACCGAGTAGTTGCGGTGCGGTTCCAGCCCCACGACGATCCCGTAACGCTCGGCCGTCTGCATTACCTGGTGGATGCTGTACTGCATGATGTCGAAGGCTTGCTGCTCGGACATCCAGTCGGGCTTGACGCCTTCGTCGGTGGTGACGCACGGGGCACCGACGTCGCTGGCGTAGCGGATCGCGCGGGTGAGGTAGGGGACCGACACCTCAGGCCGCATCAAGGGCGAATGGGCACTGACGGCCGAGGGTTTCAGCCCCAACTCGTCAAGCCACTCTTTCACCTCCAGCGGGTCGTCTTCCATCGAGAGCGTGTGGTAGTAGCCACCCAGGGCGATCAGGTCGTAGCCGGGTGCCACGCACGGCTCGACGAACTTGTAGCCGAGTTCGGCCGCTGCCGCGATCCCCGCGTGAAACGACTTGTCTGAACTGCGGATGAATTCCAGGTTGACGCCGATTTCCATGTTTAGGGGTCCTTCTTGTGTTCTCGTGTTACGCAAACTAGAAATGCGGGAACTGGTATTTAGCCCCGGGTGAACACACCCGGGGTCGCCACATCCCCCGCCGTGTGTTCACGGCGGGCTAAATGAACCAGCCCCCTTTTTACACTCCAGGCGGACGTTGTCCAGATAGAACGTTCGCGTGGCGCTCAGATCGGCGGCGAATATCTGCATCCGCCGGATGCGCCGCAGGTCCATGGTTCGCTGTTGCGGTGCGGCCGCCACGTCCGACAACGCGATCCGGACCTCTTGCCGTCCGGGATGCAACCGCACGCCGCGGTTGAACCGGTCGTCGGTCTCGCCGTTATGCATCTCGTCCTCGATCTTGACAACAAGATCCAGCGGCCGGTCTGGCGGCAACGTGACGTCCATCGCCAACTCGTCGTACGCCGACCAGTCGGGCACTGGTGCGTCCAGCAACACGCCCGGATAGATCCCCGCGTACAGTTCGACCCGTAAGGCCCGGTCGCCATGCGTGGCATGTTCGGGCACCCGGGCAACGCGGCTTTCGTAGCAGCGCCAACGCGAGAGTTCCAGGGCGTGCTCGAAGGAGGCCAATCGCGGCATTTCGTACTGCTGAAGGATGGTGTCGACGAGCGTGGACGTCGGCACAACCCATGCGACGGCCAACAGCGTCACCGCACCGGCCGCCAATCGTCGCCGCGGGGCCGACGCCACCGTGGCCCGATGCATCCACAATATGCCCGCGGCCGATCCTAGCAGGTTGGACGAGAGATCGAGCCAACTCGGGTGCCGACCGACAAACCCCTGCAAGACTTCGGTGGCGGCACCAAACCCGGCAACGATCGCAAAGGCAATCAGTCCGCGGCGGACGTCCGAGCCGGAGCCCCGCGTCCGCAGCACTTTCCAGATCACGACCGCGAACAGGGCGAAGACGGGAGCATGCATCATATCGCCCGCAGCGTCGAGCATCCGCATCCGCCCCCAATCGGGCTGTGGAACCAACAGCAGCAGAATCAACAGCAGCGTAAACGCCGCAGCGCGAAGTGGCGTGATTTTCATGGAGACGGCAGACAAGGGCGATCGCTGTTCGTGGCCTTTTCCCCCCGACGCAGTCGAGGGGCGTTTCGATCACTCCCCACTCCCCACTCCCCACTCCCCACTGC
>JABMRB010001397.1 GCA_013202865.1 Candidatus Nealsoniibacteriota bacterium
TACGGCGTGCCGCTGGAAGTCTACGTGAACAAGTTCTCGCACACCCGGTTCGAGCCGATGGGCTACACGAAGAATCCGGACGTGAAGATTGCCAAGAGCATCGTCGACTACATCTTCCGCTGGTTGGGGATCACATTCCTCGCCGCGCAGGAGACGGGCGGCAAACAGGGCGCCCCGTCGTCGGAGCCACCCTCCGAGGAGGATGCGGAATCCCAGCAGAGGCCCGCCGCCATGACGGCCGGCGGGCCGAACGCCCGGCAAGAAGCCACTAAGACCGCCGCCCCGACCGCTTCCAACGGTAACGGCAACGGTAACGGTAACGGTGTGAAGAAGGCGATGGCTGCCGCGGCCGTGCTGGATTCGCGTGTCGAGTTGACGTCCCAGCTCGAGGCGGCCGTCGAGGCCAACCGTCAGAGGCAGTTCGGCGACTTCCAGTCCGACGCCCCGAGTTGCGACAACTGCGGCGCCATCACCGTCCGCTGCGGAAACTGCTACCTCTGCTACAACTGTGGGCAGAGCATGGGCTGTTCGTAGCAGAGGGCGGGACGCGATATTGTGTTGTCGGGTGCGTGCAACGCACCTTTACCGGGTGTTGTGGTGCGTTTCACGCACCCTACGGTGGATTCCCCAACCGTCACGGATTCTGGCGAGACCGATCTCCAGGGCCGTTCGTGGCCTTTGTCCGCCGCAGGCGGCAGGTAGGCCTGGGCGCCGCAGCAAGAGCGTGGGCGGTGGCGTTTGCCCGAGAGCGCGTTCTCAAGACGGCTCGCTTTCTCTGTCTTCTGGATCGTACAAGCGGATTCTGCCCGGCTCGACGATCCACAGCTTGCCACCCAGCGACGCCCTCTTGAGGTCGGGAAGTGCCGAGGCGAGCGTGGCCTGAATCTGCGGCAGCACGGGTCGCGGCGGGCGAACCTTGCTGAACCAGCGGAATCAGCCACAGACCGAGATTCTCGTCCAGCTTGAACTTCACGACCCGGTCACCTCTGAGTGAACGGGGATGACCCGTTCCCGGGTCATTTCGGCCGCGTACGCCAGCGCGGCACGAATATCCTCTCGACATAGCGAAGGATAGGCCGCAACGATCTCGTCCTCCGAGACGCCTTCGGATAGATTGTCCACAATCAGCGACACCCAGATCCGCGTGCCGCGAATGCAGGGCTTTCCGAAGCAAACGTTCGGATCGACGGAAATCCGCTTCAGCAGTTCTTCACGTTCCATAGCGAGCACCTTCACGTGACGCGTCCCAGAGCCATACACCTATTCATTGTCGGCCGGCCGCGGGTGTTTGTCAAGTGATTTAGAGACGATCCGATCAGTCTAGCACACCCCGCCGTGCTAAGCCGCAAGCGGCGCTATGGCAGCATCTCCCGAAACTTGCCAAACAAATACTGGCTGTCGTGCGGGCCGGCCGAGGCTTCGGGGTGGTATTGGACGCTGAAGGCCGGGTGCTTGCGGTGGCGAACGCCTTCGATGGTGTTGTCGTTGAGGTTCAGATGCGTTACTTCCAGATCGGCGGGCAACGTCTCGGCCTCGACGGCGAAACCGTGGTTCTGCGTGGTGATTTCTACGCGGCCCGTGTCGTGGTTGAGTACCGGCTGGTTGGCACCGCGATGGCCGAACTTCAACTTGAACGTCTTCGCCCCGCAGGCCAACGAGAGCAACTGATGCCCCAGGCAGATCCCGAAGATCGGTAGCTTACCCAGCAGGCCGCGGATCGTCTCGTGGGCGTAAGCGATCGGCTCCGGGTCGCCCGGGCCGTTGGAGAGGAATACGCCGTCGGGCTCTCGCGCCAACACCTGCTCGGCCGTGGCCGTGCCCGGCAGGACGGTTACGCGGCAGCCCATGTCGAACAGATGACGGGCGATGTTCCACTTCATGCCGTAGTCCAGCGCAACGACGTGTGGCGAGCCGTTGCCAACCGCGACACTCGCCTGCTCCCCGATCGGCTGCATCCAAGGGCTCAGCGGCTCGTTCCACTCGAAAGCCTTTTCCGGGATCACTTCGCGGACCAGATCCCGACCCACGAGCCCCGGGCTGGCCTTGGCCTTGGCCACCAGGCTGTCGTCGTCGAGATCGACGGTCGAGAGCACACCCCGCAACGCCCCATGGATCCGGGTTCGCCGCACGAGCGCCCGGGTGTCGATGCCTTCGAGTCCCACGACGCCGGTCCGCTCGAGGAATTCGTCGAGATCGCCGTCGGCGCGGAAGTTGCTGGCCTGTCGGCTGCGATTGCGCACTACGAACCCGGACAGATGGGGCTTGCCGCTCTCCATATCCTCGGCGTTGATGCCGTAGTTGCCGATCTCGGTGTAGGTCATCGTGACGATCTGGCCGCGATAGCTCGGGTCGGTCAGAATTTCCTGGTAGCCGGTCATCGAGGTGTTGAAACAGACCTCGCCGTCGACCTCACCTCGGGCGCCGAACGACTCTCCGGTGAAGACGGTCCCATCTTCCAAGGCAAGCTTTGCGGTCTGGGTCATGTTGATTGTTCGTGTCGGGTAGGATACGCGGTTGCTGGTGGGTTGGCAGTGCAACGGGCCGCACTGATCTAAAGTTAGCCCGTCGTTTGGCCCGATAGGCATGTATACTGGCTGTGGGTCTCCGGACAGAGCTTTGGCCAAATCCGGTCAGCCAACTTGAGGGTCCTCGTACCGGCGAGCGAGGGCCCTCACTTTTTGCGCCCTCGGCTCTCGCAGCGCCAATTCGCCCATTGTAGCCGACCGGCAGACGAGCGGATAGCGGGTTCGTAGTGACCGCATTCATGCGGTCTTTCCGGCGTATCAGCCCCGATAAATCGGGGCACTACGAACCTATTTACCGAGGCAGCGGCCGATCTGGCGGACGGCCTGACGGATGCGGTTTTCGTTCTCTACCAGAGCCATCCGCAGATATCCTTCGCCGGCGGGGCCGAAACCGGCCCCGGGACTGGCTACCACGTCGCCCTCCTTGAGCAGCTTCATGCCGAACTCGAACGAGTTCATCTGGCTGGCCCAGGGCTCGGGGATCTTGGCCCAAACGAACATCGTGGCCTTGGGCCGCTCGACCGGCCAACCCAGCCGCTCCAAGCCGTCGCAAAGCACGTTGCGGCGACGCTCGTACTTGGCCGCCTGGGCCTCGACCGCCGCGTCGGTATGCCGCAGGGCCATGATCGCGGCGACCTGGATCGGGCGAAACATTCCGTAATCGTAGTAGCCCTTGATCGTCTTCAACGCCCGGATCATCTCCGAATTGCCGGCACCGAACCCCACTCGCCAGCCGGCCATGTTATACCCCTTGCTCATGGTGGAAAACTCGACCCCCACGTCGATCGCCCCCGGCGCGGCCAGAAAACTGGGGGCCTTGTAGCCGTCGAACGTCACGTCGGCGTAGGCCAAATCGCTGACCACCATGAAGCCGTACTTCTTCGCCAGTTTCACCAGTTCCACGTAAAACTCGGGCTCGACCACCACGGTCGACGGATTGTGGGGGAAATTGACGATCACCAGCTTGGGCTTGGGAACGATATGCCGACACGTGTAGTCGAGATTGGCCAGGAACCGCTCGGTATCGGCCACTTCCAGCAGGATGGCGTTTGCCGCGGCCAACGCCACTCCATAGAGGTGGGCCGGGTAGTACGGGGCCGGCACAATCGCTGTGTCGCCCGGGCCCAGCAGTGCCAGGCATGTGTGGCTGAACCCCTCTTTCGAGCCGAGGCAGACGACCAGTTCGCTCTCGGGATCGAGCCGAACGCCGTGGATTTTGAAGTATTTGGCGGCCGCCTCGCGTCGCAGACCAAGAATCCCATACGACTGGATATAGCCGTGATTCTTAGGGTCCCGGGCGGCCTCGGCCAGCTTCTCGACGACCAGATCCTGCGGCGGATCGGACGGATTGCCCATACCCATGTCGATCACATCGTCCCCGGCGCGACGTTTTTCGTACATCAGCCGGTTGATTTCGGCAAACAAGTACGGCGGCAGCCGCCGCACCCGCTCGGCCACATCGATCGTGAACGGCGCGTCGTCGGGCGATTGGTCAGTTTGTTGATCGTCGCTCATAAAGCCAATAGAGCGGGTCGCGCAACAGGCGTCAATAAGGCATCCATTTAGCCCCGGGTGAATACACCCGGGGGA
>JABMRB010001398.1 GCA_013202865.1 Candidatus Nealsoniibacteriota bacterium
CGAGTTTACGCAAAATGCATTGGCCCCCATGGGGGCCAATGCATTCCTGCCGGGAGAAGAGTGAGGAACCAGAAACACGTAGTTGTCGCTAAAGAAAACAGGTAGTTGTCGTCGAACAATCGGTGACCTTCTTGAACAAATCACCAAGGCCATGTCACAGCCCGAGGAGGTTTAACGAACCATGGATTTAATCAACACCATCGTCCTCTGCGACTGCATCATCGGAATGCGGGAGTTGTCCAAAGAGACCATCCCGCTGACCGTAACCTCGCCCCCCTACGATAACCTGCGCGATTATGGAAAACACGGGTTCAACTTCGAGGCGATTGCGAATGAGTTGTATCGGATCACGATGCAAGGAGGCGTCGTGGTCTGGGTCGTGCAAGATCAAATCAAGAAGGGTAGCGAAACCGGCACCAGTGCGTGGCAGCAACTCTATTTCCAGCGGATTGGATTCAGAATTCACCACCGGATGGTCATGCTCCCGCTCGGAAACCGAAACACGACGCCCGTTCGCTACGGGAACGCCCTGCAATTTGCGCTGGTTCTCAGCAAAGGGAGACCCCGATACGTGAACCTCATCAGGGACAAGCGAAACGCGACGGGCGGCCAAGCCCACACTTACAACCAACGAACCAAAGACGGTCGAATCGTATCGCAGCGAACTGCGATCACACGAACGTGGGGTCCACGCGAACCGGTGTGGACCTACGCTGTGGGCGGCTGCCATACAACGGAAGACGCCTTTACATCCGAGCACCCTGCCATGATGCCCGAAGCGATGGCAGCAGACCACATCATCTCTTGGAGCCGCCCCGGCGACTTAGTGTTCGACCCGATGTGTGGCGCGGCAACCACCTGCAAAATGGCACTGCTGAACCATCGGCGCTACCTCGGGCTTGAGATCCATGAACGATATTTCCAGATTGCGCAAGAGCGAATGCGACGTGCTCGCGAACAACACCGGAGGGACCTGGACGAGTATTGTGAGGTGTGACCCGGAGCCGAGAGCCTGCATCCAATAGCCGCAGATAACAGAGATCTATCAACAATGATTGACCCCACATTCATCAATACGATCATTCATAGCGACTGCGTCGTCGGCATGGAATCATTGCCCAACGCCTGTATCCCATTCACTATGACCTCACCGCCCTACGACCACCTTCGGGAGTATGGCAGACACAAGTTCGAGTTTGAGCCCATCGCCCAACAACTCTACCGAATCACCATGCAGGGTGGCGTCGTGGTCTGGGTTGTCCGAGATGGAATTGTGAAAGGAAGTGAATCCGGAACAAGTGCCCGACAGAAGCTCTACTTTCTCGACCTGGGGTTTCGCCTACACGCAACCATGGTGATGAAGACGAAACGAACAGGATTTCCCCAGAGGGTGCGGTATCCAACTCAGTTTGAATACGCCTTCGTATTGAGCAAAGGACGCCCGCGCGCAATCAATCTGATTCGGGATCGCCGCAACTCCACGGCAGGACAGAGGCATAAGATCCACCGAGAGAGAGGCGATGGACGAAGGGAAACGGTCGGATATCACCCTTTCAAAGTTGTCGGGAAGTACGGCTTGCGTGGCAATGTCTGGGAGTACGATGTCGGTGGGGGGAAGACAACGAAAGATCGATTTGCCTTTTACCACACCGCCCTAATGCACGAGCAGATGGCGGAAGACCACATCATTTCCTGGAGCCGTCCTGGCGACTTGGTGTTCGACCCGATGTGTGGCGGGGGCACCACGACCAAGATGGCATTGGTGAACCATCGGCGTTACCTCGGGTTCGAAGTCCATGAGCCGTATGTCGAGATTGCGCAGAAACGGATGCGACTGGCTCACGAACAACACCGGAGGGACCTGGACGAGTATTTTGAGGTGCCTTATCGACCGTCAGTACCGGCTATTCGGCGCAGCAAGAAGTCGTTTCGAGGAACGACCATCGAGACCGCCGGCGTGCTGGAGGCGCTTTCGAAGATAGATGACGACACGTTTGATGCCGCTTTCTGTGACCCGCCGTACGGATTAGCGATCATGGGGCAGACCTGGGATAAGGAACTGCCACCGGTCGAGGCTTGGCAAGAGCTTTTAAGGGTCTGCAAACCTGGGGCGTGGCTCCTTAGTTTTGGAGGTACCCGTACATATCATCGCTTGGCTTCCCGCATCGAAGATGCCGGGTGGGTCATCAAGGATTGCCTATTGTGGATCTACGGTCAGGGGCTTCCAAAGGGCTTTAACATCTCCAAAGCGATTGACGGGAAGTTGGGAGCCACGGGAAAGGTCATCGGCACTAGAACGCAGCGGAACGGTGCATCTGGAGTCGGCTATAGCGGTTTTAGTGACCCTACTCAAACAGAATACGAGATCACGCTCCCAGGATCTCCGGAAGCTCAGCAGTGGTTTGGCTACGGGACGACGCTGAAGCCCGCCTACGACCCAATTGTCCTCGCCAGGGCACCCTTGGACGGCACATACGCCGACAACGCACTGAACCACGGTGTTGGCGGATTGAACATCGACGGATGCCGAATCGACTGCGCGGCGGAAGACCGCGACGAGAGAAGGAGTCCGACCCAGGAAGGACGATTTCCATCAAACTTAATGCTTGACGATGAAGCTGGCAGGTTGCTTGACAAGTGCAGCCCGCACAGCAAGGGCGGTAAGCGCCGACGAAGTGGGCGGCGCGACCTGAAGCACAGAGGCAAGCAACTCTACGGCGGCGGGATCGGAGGTGGTGAGCAGCAGGCACCCGACACTTATGGTGATGCCGGTGGGCCGTCCCGCTTCTTCTACTGCCCGAAGGCCAACAAGAAGGAACGCAATCACGGGCTACCAGCAGGGCAAAAGAACACCCATACCTGCGTGAAGCCCATTGCCCTCTGCGAATACCTAGCTCGATTGATCCTGCCACCGGAACGAGAAGACCCACGGAGGCTACTTGTTCCGTACGCTGGCACTGGTTCTGAAATGATTGGGGCAATGATGGCGGGTTGGGAGACCATCTTCGGTATCGAGTGGGGCGCGGAAAGCGTGGGCATTGCTGAACAACGGATTGAAGCATGGAAGAAGGGTCGTCCATAAACGCCGCAGCACACTCCCCAATGGTGGCGGTTTCGCCACAGTGGCGAAAGTGGAAACGACAACGCCGGAGCTTTAACTGCGTGAAACGACAAGCAACGAAGAATAATCAACATCCCCAAGGAGTCTGCATCAATGGTTGCCGTCCCTAAGAACTTTCAGAACTGGCAAACGCCGCCCGAGGCTATTGTCCCGTTGGTCAAGTACCTTCCCAAGAATGCCCGGATTTGGGAGCCCGCGTGTGGAGATGGCAGGATTGTCAGTTGTCTTCAAGAATACGGGTTCTCAGCCTTCGGCAGTGATATCCTGCATGGCCACGATTTCATGTCGTACATGCCGAAGCAGAGTTTTGACATGATTATCAGCAACCCGCCATTCGGAAAGATGAGCGATTTTCTGACCCGTTGCTACGACATCGGCAAGCCGTTCGCCCTACTGTTGCCATTGTATGGGTTGGAAAGTCGGATACGAACGGACTTGTTTCGACAGCACGGCGTGGAAGTGCTGCTGTTCGACAGGCGGGTGCGATACTTCACCCCTGGGCCAAATCCCGTTCTAGGCAAGAGCCCCAGCTTCTCGTCAGCCTGGTTCTGCAAACAGATCTTGTCCGAGAAGCTCGTCTTCGACCGGCTAAGCCAAGCAAGTCAGCCAAAATCGTAGCCGCCTTTTTCATTTTCATGATGACAACACTACATAAGGGCAGGAGGCGAAACTATGAAAAGAGACAATCTACTGCTGAGCGACGTAGCCCAAATCCTCGGGGTGAAGGGCTATCAAGTCAACTACGTGCTGGTCAACCAGATCGTGCCCGAACCACGACTACGGATCGCAAACAAGCGGATCTTCACATGGAAGGACGTTGAGCGGCTGGCTAACCATTTCGGCATAAACCTCGAAGAGAAGAGAGAGCAACAATGAGCAAGAGCAAGTACTTAAACCTGACTGACCTTGGAAAACTGTTTGGAGAGACCTCCCACACAGTTGGGGCTTGGCTCCTGGAAACCGACCTCCGCACTCGTTCGGTGGATGGGAAACGGGTGCCGACTTCCAAGGCTTTTGAAGAGGGCTTCATCACCAAGGTTTATGGTGAGACGGGCCATTACAACTATCTGTGGGATGCCGAGAAGACCATCGCCGTATTGGAAGCCGCAGGACGCGAACGGATCGACACGCCTGCTGTTGTCCATCCGCTCGCTGGACCGTTCTCTTTGAAGCAGACAAGCTCGAATGCCTATCAGATTGTCAACAAGGACGGTACATGTTCGCTGCGGGGCGTCGGGAAGCAGAATATGGACGAATTGCTCAAGTTGATGAACCTTGCCCACAAGCATGGCAAGCTGGACTGCACCAAGAAGTAACATCCGCAGAGCCCCTTGTAGGGTTCTGCCTCGTGGCCGCGTCAATCGGCCACGAGGCAGCATAATCAAAGGTCGTCTTATGTATAATAGTGTCAATGCCTGCATTTCTGCCGGGACAAAATATGTCGAAGCACTCGACTGGTGGCTGGTACCCGTCCACGGCATCGGCAAGAAAGCAAAGAGCCCGATCTACAAGGGCTGGCCCGATGTCAAACCGGGAATTGATCACCTCCAAGCCTGCCTGGATTTCCACGGTGACGCTGGGATCGGCATCAACCTTGGGGGCTCAGGGCTACTCGACCTAGAAGGCGACTCCGAAGAAGGGGAGGCGATCCTAACCGATCTCTGCATAGGGATCGACTTCCCCCGCTATAAGTCCAGCAAGAGCATTCACCGACTCTTCCAAGTCCCAGACTCAGTTGGCCACCTCGGTAACCGTTCACGCCCCGGTGGCGATTTTTGGAGAAACTGATCTGGACATGATCGCTGCTTTCGTGGGCTACATGCATTCTGTCGTC
>JABMRB010001399.1 GCA_013202865.1 Candidatus Nealsoniibacteriota bacterium
CGCGGACCTTGCCGAAGATCCCGCTGCTGCTGGCCTGATAGAACCGCATCGACCGATCGACCAGGCGAACCGCCTCCAACACGCGGGCAACGCCGAGGCCGGTGAACTCGCCGGTCAACAGCGGCTGCAGCCAGCTTGTCGGCACGAAGCTCTGTGCGGCCAGGTTGTAGACCTCCTGCGGACGCACGTCTTGCATCAGCGTGACCAGCGACAACTGATCGAGCAGGTCGGCCTGATGCAGCGTGAGCCGGTCGCGGAGATGGGCAATCCGCTCGAACGTCTCCGTGCTCACCCGGCGGACCATCCCATGCACGTCGTAGCCCTCGTTCAACAAGAACTCAGCCAGGTACGAGCCGTCCTGCCCGGTGATCCCGGTAATCAGCGCTGTGCGAGTCATTGTCACTCCAGGGTAACGGCGACGGTTCCTACTGGTATTGTCGAAAAAGAGAACGGTCCGCGCCGTATCTTGACAGCGGTCAACTCCCGGGTCAAGTGGAATTTGCCGCAGTTAGACCCGGTGACCCGGTTGTTTACGCACGTATTTTGCAGGCGGGACGCCCGCACCACGGAAAGCCTACCCGCGCCAGTGGTAGACGGACTCCAGGGCCTCGTGGACGACCCCGATGATCTGGCGTAGCGTGACGGGCTTGGCCAGCACGGAGAAGGCGCGGGCGAGCCGGGCCTGCTCGAGGATCATCTCGTCGAGTTGGGCCGAAAGGATGATGCACGGCAGCATCGCCCGAAACTGCTTGACCTGCCGCAGTGCTTCCAGCCCACCGAGCCGCGGCATGTGAACGTCCATCAGCACAAGATGGATCTCGCGGCTGCGGACGATCTCCAGGGCCTCTTCGCCGTCGGCGGCCAGATGCGTGCGGAACCCCTTAGGCTCGAACACTCCCTGCAACGTTTCCCGGAAATCCGGGTCGTCGTCGGTAATCAGCAGCGATGGAGATCCAACCAACATGGCTCTGCTCGTTGCGGGAAGTCCGGGCGGGGGAAGTTACGGAACCGAATACTCAACTCTACCTCTTGCGATCCGTCCGTGCCGGCGCACGATAACCTGTAGCCGACAACGGTGCAAGTTGGATACCATTTGGGGCCCCCTTCGGGCCGAAAGTCGACAGAATCCGACGTAAGTTGTTTCTACACAAGATGTTACGGTTTCGGCACGTTTCTCCCGTCCGGCAATTCGGAACATGCCAAAAGCCGGCAAGACGCGCACAACTCGCCGTAAATCTGCCATTTCGACAGGAAGACCGTACGGCGGGCGGGCGGGTTACGAATCGTGGCACTCGGCACAGAGCTTCTTGACCGGGGCCCTCAGCAGGGCCTTCTCGGTGGCGGCGTGCGGGCTGTGGCACATCTGGCAGTGCTCGATCGGCTCCAGCGGATGCGAATGGATCGCCTCGAACTCGACTGCCTCGTGGCACTCGAAACAGGCCTTGTACGACTTCAACTCGCCGACCGCCGTCAGGTCGCCTTCCTGCTTGGTTTCGTGGCAGGCCGTGCATCGCTTCTTGCGGCTGATCGGGTGGTTGCGCACCATCGGCCAGCCGTCGGGCCCGCCCGGTTCGTCCGGGTCGGCGGCGACGAACACGTCCACCTCTTTCTCACCGATCTTCAGGCTGTTGCGGCCCGAGTAGAGCATGACGTGGCCCACACGCAACGGCGGTTTGAACGCCTGCCAGTCGATCAACTCGCCCTCGGCCTCCAGCGTGCCGCCGTTGGCCTTGCAGATCACGTCGAAATCACCGGCGACCAACACCGAATGGTTGGGCGGGAAGATCATCTTGAACCCGTCGGTCTCGGCCGGCTTCTCGTCTTCGGCTGGTTTCTCGTCCTTGCAATCGGCCTTGGCTGGCTTCTCCTTGTTGCAATCGGCTTCGGCCGGCTTCTCCTTCTCGCAGACCGGCTCGGCCGCGTAGACCGACAACAGGCCGACCGACACGATACCCGAGAGCATCATCCACTGAATCCAATTCCCGCGACTCATGCATCGGCTCCGTGCTTGAGGGTGTACTTGGCGTTGTCGGCGATTTCGTCGTAGTATTTCGGGAAGATGCCCACGATCACGCCGTCGGTCGGCTTGATGTTGGCAAAGGCGAACTTGAAGGCCTTTTCGACCGCGAACCTACTCCACCCCAACCGGCCGGCCGCAAGGATCTTGAACCCCAGGCACGGCTTGTCGACCTGACGAACCACGGCGGTCATCTCCTCGGGGTCGCTCTGCAGGAACGGTTCGCCCACGATCACCTTACCCATCGTCTCTTCCTGCTCTTCGCGAGGCCGGGAGACGTAGTAGAAGCAGGTCAGGAAGAAATCGTTCTCCCAGCCTTCGTCGGCGATCTGCTTGATGTTATCCGGGCAATGCGACGAGACACCCACTACCAGGCCCTGATCTTTGGCTAGCTTGACGAAGTTGCGAACCACGTGCGATCGGCCGGCGCGAAACATGGCGTCGGTCACGCCGCCGTGATGGACGATGGCGATCGGCTTGGCTTCCTCGATCACCTGCTTCAGCGGCGCGTCGAGCGACCGTTCGGCGTGCAGGCAGATCGGTTGGATCTTCGAGCCCTTCTCGCGAGCAAGCCGCAAGGCCGCGACGCCCTTCTCGGTGTGGTCGTACTGCCACGTATTGATGCCGTGCTGCTCGCAGTCCAAGAGGAACTGGGCGGTCTGCTCGACGGTAAAGTATTCCCGCATCACCCGGGCCATGTTCAGCGTCGTATGCGAATGCCCGCCGATGGGGTTCCAGCCGGCGACCAGCCGGGTGACGTCGTACTTACCGAGTTTGATCGTGGGCAGTTTCGCATTCTCGGCCGGCGGATCGTCGGCCCGGGCAACGGCACCCAGCGCCAATCCGGAGGCGGCGGTGGCGGACATTTTCCGCAAGAAAGCTCTCCGTGCGGGGAGCTGAACGTTGTCGCTGCTATCGGTCATGGTGATCTTCCTCGTGATCTTCTGCTTCGTTAGGATGTACGCACAACCTTTCAGCATAACCGACGATGCAGCAAAGATCAAGGCTCACCGGGCAGCGGCCGGTTATCGCCCCTGCTTGCGATAGTCCTTGAACATCTTGGCATAAACGTCGATTTCCACCTTGGTTTTCCCCTCCCGGTCGAACAGAGCCCCACCACGCCACTTGGTCGGCTCCCAAATGAACGTACCGAGCCCTTTCCCCTTGGGCAGCCCCCGCACGACGTCGTTGATCGTCCGCACGTTGGGGACGGTGTACTCCACGACCGCCATTTCGCACGACATTGGCACCCTTTTGCAAGGATACCCGGCCGCGGGATGAAATCAAGAGCGGCGCGGTGCCGCCAAGCCCGAACCGATGCCATGGGCAGGTGGAGACTTGCTCTACACGCTTGCTCGGGCGCGCCAACTACGCTAAGGTATACGTCGTCCATGGAGAATTGGAGGATACGTGTCAATCCCGTCCAAAAAACAATACCCGAAACACAAACCAGGTATCGATCAAGGAGAAACTGATGTTCAATCGCAGCATGACAAACGCAGTACGAGTCTTCGTGGCCATGGCGGTCGTTGTCCTCTCGACGACGGTTGCTTCCGAAGCGACGGCCGCGGACCGGCCGATGGAAGGTACGCTCGATTCGTTCCTGGGTGAACCTAAGCTGGACATCCAGCAGGTCCACAAGGGAGACCGCTTCCCGAATATCGTCGTGGCCACCGACGGCACCGTGCTGGCGCTCTGGAATGGCGTCAAGCTGCGGCGAAGCGAAGACGGCGGCGAGACCTGGGGGCCCGAAATCTTGATCGCCAAAGGGTTCATGGGCGGCGGCGCTATCGTCAATGAAACCAACGGCGAGATCCTGGCCTTTGTCGAAGCGCACCACCCGCCGGGCCCGTGGACCATTCACCGCAGCAAAGACCATGGCAAGACCTGGGCGGCGATGGAGTTCGTCGTCAAGCCGGATAGCAACGGCAACCTGCCTTCGATGCACATGAACGAACACGGCATCACGCTGCGGCACGGCAAGCACAAGGGCCGACTGCTGAGGCCCTCTCGCTACTATGGCAAGCAGAACAGCCACGACCAGTGGCCCAAACATTACACCAACGCCATCTACAGTGACGACGACGGCAAGACCTGGAACACGAGCGATCCGTTCCCGGCCTTCGGCACCGGCGAGGCAACGCTGGCGGAACTTGCCGACGGGCGGATCTACTACAATTCGCGCCGGCATTGGGCCCCCGAGGGCGTCAACCCGCTCAGACGATGGACCGCCCACAGCACCGACGGCGGCAAGACCTGGGAAGGACTGTCGATCTGCGAAGTGCTCCCCGATGGGCCGCAGAACACCAACTACGGTTGCATGGGCGGACTGGTGCGACTGCCGATCAAAGACAAGGATATTCTGATCTACAGCAATTGCGACACGCCCGCCGGACGCAATCACGGGACGGCGTGGGCCAGCTTCGACGGCGGAAAAACCTGGCCGCTGAAGCGACTCGTCGATGAAGGCGGCTTCGCCTATTCCTCACTCAATGCCGGACGGCCCGCAACGAAGAGTGAAGGCTGGATCTATCTCCAATATGAAAGCGGCGGGGCAAAAGTGGCGCGATTCAATCTAAGCTGGTTGCTCGGCGGCAAGAACACCGGCAACGGAGAAGTGCCAAAGGGGTTTGGTTTGTAGGGTGCGTGAAACGCACCACAGATTCCGGTTCAGGTGCGTGTACGCACCCTACACGAGGAGTTCAAACAATGAAAAAACTGCTGATTCTACTCACCATCGTCGCGCTCACCGGCCCGGCCCAGGCCGAAACGAAAGCCCCCATCAAAGTCCATGCCTTCGGGCTCAACGACGTGCGGCTGTTGGATGGGCCGTTCAAGAGGGCCATGGACCTCGACGCACAGTACCTGCTCGACCTCGAACCCGATCGGCTCCTGTCGCGGTTCCGTGAGTACGCAGGCCTCGAACCCAAGGGCAAAATCTACGGCGGATGGGAGAGCCGCGGCGTGTCGGGCCATATCCTGGGCCATTACCTCTCCGCCTGCGCGATGATGTACGCCGCCTCGGGTGACGAGCGTTTCCTCAAGCGGGTCAACTACATCGTCGATGAACTTGCCGTCTGCCAACAGGCTTACGGCAACGGCTACGTCGGCGGCATTCCTGAGGCAAAGCGGATCTTCACCGAGGTCGCCGCCGGCGATATCAAGCCCGCCGCCTTCGGGCTCAACGGCGGCTGGGTCCCGTGGTACACGCTGCACAAGTTGTATGCCGGACTGGTCGACGCACATCGGTATTGCGATAGCGACAAGGCCAAGACGATCGTCACCGAATTGGCCGACTGGGCCGGCACGGTGACCGAGAAACTCTCCGACGAGCAGTTCCAAACGATGCTCCGCTGCGAGCACGGCGGGATGAACGAAGTGCTGGCCGACGTCTACCTGCTGACCGGCAAACAGGCGTATCTCGATCTGGCCGCGCGTTTCAACGATCGGCGCATAATCGACCCGCTCACGCAGCGCAAGGACGAACTGGAAGGCATGCACGCCAACACCCAGGTGCCCAAGATCATCGGCGCCGCCCGGCAGTACGAGCTGACCGGCAACAAAGATCTCCGCACGGCCGCCGCCTTCTTCTGGGAAGTGGTCACGCAGCATCGATCGTACGTCAACGGCGGCAACAGCGAAGGCGAGCATTTCCATCGCAAGGGCGAGTTGTGGAAGCGCCTCGGCCCGACGACGGCGGAGACCTGCAATACCTACAACATGCTGAAACTGACGCGGCACCTGTTTGC
>JABMRB010001400.1 GCA_013202865.1 Candidatus Nealsoniibacteriota bacterium
CCGGGTAGTCAATTTTGAGCTTCAGCATAAAGCGGTCCAACTGTGCCTCCGGCAGCGGGTAGGTCCCCTCCTGCTCGATCGGATTCTGCGTGGCCGCCACCAGAAACGGCTCTTCGAGTTCGTAGGTCGTACCGCCCACGGTCACGTGCCGCTCGGCCATCGCCTCGAGCAAGGCCGATTGCGTCTTAGGGGCGGCGCGATTGATTTCGTCGGCCAGCACCAGATTGGCGAACACGGGCCCGGGCCGGAAAACCATCTCAGGGCCCTGCGAGTCGTCGCCACGCCCGAGCAGTTCGTAGCCGGTCACGTCGGCGGGCATCAGGTCGGGGGTGAACTGGATCCGCGTGTACTTCCAGTCGAAGGCCGAAGCCAGGGCCTTGACCAGTAGCGTCTTAGCCAGGCCCGGCACACCGACCAGCAGGGCGTGCGAGCCGGTCAACACGCAGACGAGCATCTGATCGATCACCTCGTCCTGCCCGACGACCACCTCGTGCAGGCTGTCGCGGATCGTGCGGATACGGTCAGCGAACCGCTGGACCTGTTGCTGGGCCACTGCGGCGGCCTGCGAATCTGTCGACATGGTGTGCTTCTCCTTCAGGCTGACTCAATGGACCGCTACAGTACGCATTCGCTCAAACACCCCCCATATTAGTAGAATCCGGGGGAGATGCAAATGGGCAGTGGGCAGTGGGGAGTGGGGAGTGGAGAGTGGAGAATCGCTAGCCGAGGGCGGAAGCCCACGGAGATGTCACGCAGTCGTTTCCCTGGCCCGGACTTTTCATGGGCCGTTTGTAGTGACCGCATTCATGCGGTTTCGGCAATCCGAACCCGATAAGACCCGATAAATCGGGTCACTACGAACCGTTGCGAGCAATCCGGGAGAGTGCCACCAGACAGGAAGATGAAGATATCGCCGCTCATCCCGTCAACAAGCATCGCCCCGCGGCAGACCCCAAAAGGGGCACAGGTCAACCTCTCCAGCCACTCCCCACTACTTTTTAACCGTAAACGGAATCGACGACTGGCCAACCTTGCCACTGATCAGATCTTCGATCGTCAACACCAGCGTGTGGCTACCCGGGTAGACCTGTTGCCTGGGGATCTCCATCTTGTGGCCGACAAAGAAATCGCGACGCGGGTTTCGGCAGCGGTCTTTGAGTTGGTCGCACATCTGCCGGTCGATCTCCCGGTCGTGGCTGTCGAAGATCCGGTAGCTGCTTCTCAGTGAGGTCTCGAACCCGCTCGCAGTCTGGTTGCTGGCAAGATTCTCGACCTCGACGTACAACAAGACCTCCTGGCCCGGCACGAATTCGTACTTGTCGAACGGCGTGGTGCGACCGTAGTCGACGATCTCCGTACAGAATGCCATGTTTCGGACGACCAACGGTGCCGACTCGCCCAAGCGACCGACCGCCTCGTCGAGAATCTGCTTCGTGGTGGCCGTGCGGGTCGACTCCGACGAGCCGGAATCGTCGAGCCATGTGGCCAGGCCGAAAAGCTGCTTCGACCAGAAGTCTTGCAGCGACGGTGCCATCGCAGGAATCGGCTGCAGCGCGTCGTCGCGCCGCCCGGCCAGCATATACAGCATCCGCAGTCGGGCATGCTCGGCAGCCTGCCGGTCCGACTCCTGTTGGTTGGTTGCTCTCGGGGTCCGGCCAAGCTGCGATTCGAGTGTCGCGGCGGCCGAAGATATCTGCATTTGCAACGCGCTGGGGGCCGTGGTCTGATAGCCGGCCGGAACCACACCCGATGCCGACGTCGGCAGTTCGTTGCGGCGGGGCAGTGGCGGTGGGCCGATCGCAATCGGGTACTTGCTCGGCGGTGGTTGCTGTGGGGCCAAGCCGGTGTTGACACCGGGCGGCAGTCGGTGGACGGCCGAGGACCGGTTCGCGACCATGTTGCCAACGGGTTGCGACGACGTGGGGCTACTGCCGGGAGGCGACCAACCACCGGTCGGTCCCGGTTGCCGCGGGACCGTCGCAGCCGCTTCCTCCTGCTGTGGCCGATTGCGATACGCTGCCACCATCCGAAACCGCTGGACGACCTCCGGCCAAAGGTCCCGGTCGGTCCGTCGGAGATCGGCCATCAGTCGATCCTGGTCGGCCTGGTTCAGCTCGCCGAGCAGGTGCTGGAATTCGGCAGTGAATTGGGCCATCGCATCGGGCGTAGGACCGGGCGATCCGGGCATCACAGCGGGCGACCCGGGCATCGGGGCAACCGGCGTCGGGCTGGCCATCGCGTTGGCAGGCACCGCCCCCGGCGCACTAACCGACCGATTCGCCACCTGGTTCGCCGACCAGGGCGGAGCCGTACAGCCGGCCGCCAACAGCACGGCCACAGCCATCCAACGCAATTTGTAGGGC
This sequence comes from Candidatus Nealsoniibacteriota bacterium, assembly GCA_013202865.1. Classification (GTDB taxonomy): domain Bacteria; phylum Planctomycetota; class Planctomycetia; order Pirellulales; family Thermoguttaceae; genus JABMRB01. Next base: position 2,364 of record JABMRB010001400.1, read on the forward strand.
GATCTGCCCATAGACAAGCACTATCGACAAGGAGAGGATTACCGCAGAAGAGGGGGGATAGTAGCCAGTTTCCCCGCCACATGCAAGGCCGCTTGCGGCCGTAGGGTGCGTGAAACGCACCGCGAAATCCGGTACCCAGCCCGAGGCAGCCAGAGCGTATTGAACCAAATTTACCCGGTTCATCCGGGATTCGCGTACCTGGGGGGCCCTGGAGGGCGTCGAAGTGCGTTTTCTGGGCAGCTTATCCGACCAGGTACGCAGTTTCCGGATGAACCATTTTTGGCCCGCTCGCCCGAGGCCGAGGCCACCGGCAAAGTTCCCGAGAAAATTCTTACCACCAATATGGCGGCGTGGTTCAATTCCATTCCAACTCTTGTTCATTCCCCCTCTTCCGCTGCGGCCTGAGAATTCCCTGCAAGGAGGGTCGAAATCAGTTGACAATTCTGACAAGGTGGTACAGAATAACAGTTAGGTACCGGCGGCAGGCGGAGAGAGGAAGAGGGTTTGCCGGTAACGAGTGTAGCGCTATCCGGTCGCTTAGGAATAGTCCCCTGTCTTGGAGATGATGGAAGATGACAAGAATAATTGCAACGAGCATGGTCGTTCTACTGCTGGCGGCGTCTCCCGTGACGGCGGCGCTGGTCATCGTGGGAGACCATCCGCTTCGTCCCAATCAGCCGGACCAGATCGTCCAGATCGAGGTAACCGGCGGGGAACTGATTCAAGGCATGGAGCTCAGGGCGATGATCGGTGGAGCCGGCCTAGTCCACGGCGGCATAGAAGGGCCGATCTTCAAGGTGCCCGGCCCGACGGAAGCCCCCAGCCACAACGATCCCAACTGGGCTCCGGCTATGTTTCCTGGAACGATCTGGGAAGGTTTCCTCGGCGGTTCTGCGCGACTCGACATCCATCCAGATTCCTATACGCCACATGCACAGTTGTTCATGGGTGGCGCGTGGACCAACGGCTTTTTGGCCACCGTCCCGGCCGGCACACCCACCGAGACGGCCGTGTTGGTCAACCTGATCGTCGACACCACGAGCTACACCACCGGGACGTGGGACTTGGAACTTTCCAACACGCCGGACGGCGATACCCAACTGCTTGAGTGGATCACGATTAATCCGGGAGATCCGAATGCCGTGCCACCCATACCGGCGAAGTACGACATGCAGTCGATTCCCTTGACCTTCGACCCCGGATCGATTCGGATTGCGGAGCCTCTTGACGCCGTCGGCACCGGCAACTGGAACGCAGGCGGTACCTGGGACGGTGGTGCGGCCTCGCCCACCATCTACGACATGGTGACGGTGGACGGTCAGGCGGTTACCGTCGATTCCGACGCCGGCGCCTTCTCGTTGTCGATCGCCAGCGGCACGGTCCACGTGGCGGCCGCCCGGAGCTTGACCGTCGTCGAAGAGGTCAGCGTTGCCGCCCCAGGCACGTTGGCTGGTAGCGGCACGGTTGGTGCTACGTCGGTCGATATCGCCGGTCACGTCGCACCCGGTGCGAGTGTGGGCACGCTGACCATCGCCGACGCAGCCGTGACCCTCGGTGCGACGGCTACGTACGACGCCGAAGTGAACCTGGCTACTGCGGACGCCGACCAGATCAAACTCACCGGGGCCGGTTCACTGCAACTCGGCGGAACGCTCAAGGTCGCCGGCGTCGGCCGTACCAGTTCGGCCACCTGGGACAGCACCTCGCGGCAAATTGTCTACGGTCCCGTCACAGGAGACTTCGACGCCGTTGTGCCGACGCCTGGGACAACGATAGCCTCGCACGTCGGCCAGGGCGCCTTCCTCAGGGAAGTTAATGTGACGGCCAACAGCGTGGACCTCGATCTGTTCATCGCCCTGGGCGGTGACTCCGACGGTGACGGCAAGATCTGGCTGAGCGACTGGGCCGCGTTGCGTGCCAACTTCGGCAACGCCGGCATCGGCAAAACCTGGACCGACGGCAACTCGGACCCCTGGGTCGACGACAAAGTCTGGCTAAGCGACTGGGCTGCGTTGCGAGCGAATTTCGGCAACGGAGGCTATACCGCCGCAGAAGGCGGCGCAGCGGCCGTTCCCGAGC
>JABMRB010001401.1 GCA_013202865.1 Candidatus Nealsoniibacteriota bacterium
CATCACTCATCACTCATCACTCATCATTCTTCATTCTTCATTCTTCATTCTTCCATCAAAAACGGGGCGAGGAACACCTCGCCCCGCTCGGGGATTTCACGCTAGTCGTTGCCGCTCACACCTTGAGGATATCAAAACCCTCGCGTCGCTCGCGGGCGAAGAAGGTGGCGGCCTGGTCGTCGCCGACGATCTTCTCGGTCTTCGGGTCCCACTTGATCTTGCGCCCGAGCCGCGCGGCGATCGCGGCGAGATGACACGTGTTTAGCGCCATCACGTGGCTATAGACGTCCGATACCGGCAGCCCGCCCTCGGCGATGCAGCGGTAGAAGTTGTTCTTGTGACCTTCGGCCGGCTTGCCTTTGTAGAGACGGATCTGGTCCTCTTCGGTGTACTTGCCCTCGTCCCAGTTCTCCTCGATCGGCTTGCCGCTGATCTTGCCGCGGCTGACGAAGATCCGGCCCTTGGTCCCCTCGAAGAGGATGCCGTTGTCGCTGCGGCTGTCGACGATCATCTCGATGCCGTTGGCGAATTTGCACTTCACGGCGTAATCGTGGGCCGTGTTGTAGCAGTCGTCGACGGTGGCGTAGCCGTCCTTGTAAGGCACCGGGTGGTTGGCGTCGGACCCGTCGATTTCGATCGGTCCGAGGCCCTGCTTGTCCTGCTCGATGGCCCAGGTGGCGATGTCGACGTGATGGGCCCCCCAGTCGGTGAACTTGCCGCCGGAGTATTCGTACCACCAGCGGAACTGGTAGTGGCATCGTTTGTCGATGTAGTCGACCTTGGGTGCCTGGCCGAGCCATTGGTTCCAGTCGAGTTCGGCCGGGGGATCGGACTTGGCGAACGGTCCGCCTTTGGGTCCGCCGTTGATGCCGACGGTGATCTTTTCGATTTTACCGAGCAGACCCTTCTGCACCATGTTGATGGCGCGGAGGAACTTGCCGCGGTCGCTGCGCTGCTGCGTGCCGATGAAGAAGACCTGATCCTTGTGCTTCTTGCAGGCGTTGCGGATCAGTTGGTTCTCTTCGAGCGTGAGCGTCAACGGCTTCTGGCTGAAGACGTGCTTGCCGGCCTCGAGGGCCTCGATGGCGATCTTCACGTGCCAGTGGTCGGGCGTGACGACGCTGACGACGTCGATGTCCTTCCGCTCGATCACCTTGCGGTAATCTGCGTAGGCGTCGGCCTTACCCTTGCCGATACCGTTGTTGTTCTTGGCGCTCTCTGCGCGGCGGGAATCGACGTCGCAAACCGCCACGACGTCGCCGAAGCTGGCGTGGCCCCGGGCATCGCCGCTACCCATGCTGCCGACGCCGATGCAGCCGATTACCGGCCGATCGTTGGCCGCGGCGTTGGCGAAGGCCTTTTGGGTGGAAGTGAAGTAGGGGACGGCGCCGGCGGCAGTCGCCGCGACCGCCGACTTCTTCAGGAAGTCGCGGCGTGTGGTCTGGTTCTTCTGCATGAGTGGATCCTTCTGCTTCAGTACGGGGTGGGTGAGTATATAGGTGGGATCGTCTCGAATTCGCGGCCTTAGGTCCAAGGCCGACGGTCTCTATGATAGCTGACGGGCAGGGCCGTTGCAATGGGATATGTCTTATTAACTCTGAAGGGGGGCAATCATCAATAGCCCGGGCCACCAGGGAAGCTACCCGTGGATGCGCCGCTCAATCCACGGTCTGGCGAACGTAGCTAGCCCGCGTCGGAAAAATGGTACTTCAACGGCGTAGGATGGGTGAAACGGAGGTGAAGGCGGGGCGAAGATGAGCCAAATGCTTTCAATCGAGTTCGGTCGAGGGTGTCGTGGGCGTAGTCCAGCGCAGAGAACAGCCTCGTTGCGCAGAAGGGGCGAAGGACCTAACGGCCGAAACCCGAAACCGGGAGAACCGCCGCCGCGTACTCAGGCGGCCGTCTTCTTGCGCTGCGATCGCGCCGCTTGGCAAGTGGCGTCTTCGCCGGCAATCAGGATCTTGCCCAGCACGTGAAGATTGCGACCCAACATCGCAAGCTGAATGTATCGCGAAAAACCTGGTTCCGTCCGGTCGCGGCAACGCTTCAACCCGTTGCCTGCCGGGCATCAGACGCCGTTGCACAATCCGCGTTTGTTCGACAACCACGTCGCAGCCGCCCGCGTCACGAGGCATCAGGTACGCGTGGCTGACGAAGCCGGCACCGTCTTCGTAGACCAACACCTGCCGTCCGAACTGCACCGGCGTTGCCGCCTTGCCGCGTTTGTACAAGTTGAGATTCAGCCGCACGTCCAAAACCGCTTGAGAATCAAACCGCCTTTGACAATCGAAGGCTTTTCGCACCCTTACTGCTCCTCGAAGATTACTGCCGGTTTCGTTAAAACGACCATCTATTTGACGAATCCGGCACGAAAACGTTCATATCTTCGAGGAGCATTTTCCAAGAAACACGCGAGAATTCTAGCCCCGAATCCGCCTGCGGACAGACACTAGCTACCCGTTTTGGGGCTCCGCGCCATACCCCAACGACAATTGCAATGGCCTGCCTACCCGCTTGCCGGTACAATCATCTGCGGCAAGACCGAATCGCAACGCGCGAATTCTGCCAGGGGGATTCACGGAGGAGCCGCCATGGGTACGATTGCTTTTTTCGTCTGCATGATTCTACTCGTACTCGCAGCCTACCAGGCTCTTCTTGCGACCGTGTTCGCGTTTGCCGTACGGACGCGGCACACGAGCGAACCGCCCCGGCAGCAGTGGCCCAAGGCCGCCGTGCTGCTGGCCATCCGGGGGGCCGACCCCGATCTGCCCGAAGGATTGCGGTCGCTCGTGCAGCAGGACTATCCGGACTACGAAGTCCACATCGCCGTCGACAGCCGCCAGGACCCGGGCTGGGAGATCGTGCAGGAGGTAATTCGGCAGACGGGTGCGTCGAACGTCCACGTGCGCCCGCTGGTCGACCGGCCGAAGACGTGCAGCCTCCACTGCGCTTCGTTGTTGCAGTTGGCGACGGGACTGGACGAGTCGCACGAAGTCTTCGTGCTCTGCGACAGCGACATGGTGGCGCATCGGACCTGGCTTCGCGAACTGGTGGCCCCGATCGCCGCGGGCACGGCGTCGGCCACGACCGGCAACCGATGGTACATGCCGCCGCAAGGCCGCCTCGGTTCGCTCTGTCGCTACGTGTGGAACGCGGCGTCGGTTGTGGCGATGTACCTCAGCGGGATTCCGTGGGGAGGGACGTTTGCCGGGCGGGTCGCCGATCTGCGCCGGTCGGATCTGCCGGACCGCTGGCGTCGGGCAATGGCGGTCGACGCGCCGATCCGGCTCTCGTGGCGAAAGATCGGCAAGCGAGTGAAATTCGTCCCCACGCTGATGATGGTCAACCGCGAAGAGTGCGGCGTGGCGGCGAACTTGGTTTTCATCGCCCGACAACTGATGTGGACGCGGTTGTACCAGCCGGCCGAGTTCTGGTGGGTGATCGTGTTTCACGCGTTTCTGACCACCGCCTTGCTGGCTGCCGCGGCCGTCTTGTTGGTTTGCGGTCTGGCAATGGGGCAGTGGGACGTGGCGGCGTGGGCCGGCGGCGGATTGGCTGCGTACACCGCGGCGATGGTCTTTCTGCTGGTAGTGCTCGAGCGTCACGTTCGCCGGATCATGCGGCAGCGCGACGAGCCGACCGAGCGGCTATCGTTGCCGGTGGCCGCCAAGACGCTCGCCGCAATCCCGCTAACGCAGGTGCTACACCTGTCGGCCGTGTTCGTGGCAACGTGTACTCGCCGGATCGTCTGGCGAGGTATTTCGTACACGATCCGCAAGGCATACGACGTGCAGATGGACGAGGATCGCCCGTTTGTCGCGACCGGGCAAGGCACCGATTCGTCGACGTCGTTGTAGCGGGCGCTGCCAGCGGAGGAGATTGTCGCTATACTTGCATTCTCGTTCCCAGGCTCCGTCTGGCAGCGAGAAATTAAACCTTTAGGGTGAACATGCACTTATTCGAGTTTTGCGACCAGTCGTGGGTACCGCGTTCGGCGCGCGAGTGCCTGTACGAGATCATGGAGTTCTGCAATTCCGGGTGCCGGAAGTACAATCAATGGATGGCCGACTCGGCATGGGAGATCGCCCGGCGGGAGGGCTTGGATACGATCGTGGAACTGGGGGCCGGCCGCGCACCGATCACAACGCTTCTGGGAGAAGACGAATCGTCGGCCGCGGTGACGCTGGTGCCGTGCGATCTCGTGCCGGACGAGCAGGTTTTCCGTGATCTGGCAGCCCGTTACCCGGACCGCGTGAAGCCGATCTACAAGCCGGTCGACATTTCCAATCCGGAGTTGCCGTTTCAACGGACGCTGCTGATCTTGCCCGGCGTGCTGCATCATATTCCGTTTGCCTCGCGCGGCGACGTCGTCGCTGCCTTGAGCCGGCCGGGGCGGTACGTCGTGGTGGTGGAATCGCAGCGGCGGACGTGGTTCTCGATCCTGTTTACGCTGACGGCGATTTTCCCGACGCTCGCGTTGCCGTTGGCGTATCTGCGGCGCGGCGGGCGGCTTCGCCGGTTCCTCTGGTGCTGGTTGCTTCCGATCGTCCCACCCATGTTCCTTTGGGACGGCGTCGTGAGTTGTCTGCGGCAATGGTCCGTCGGCCAATGGCACGAGGAGATGGATCGCCTAAAGGACGTGGTCGACAACGTGGAGATTCGCGCCGGCCGGCACTGGCTACGGGCGGTCTGGTCGGGCCGGAGCAAGTAGGCTACGGCACCCAAGCCGCCCCCACCAAGATCGGAGTTGTAGACAATGCTCGTTACACCTGAAACGAACCGCCGAAACCGCCGGTTTGCCATCGTCGCGGCAACTCTCTTCGTTGCTGCCGCGGGGATCGTCGGCTGGTTCTATCCAATGTTCCTCCCGCTGGGCCTGCTCGGTCTGCTCGTCTACTGGCTGGCCAGACGGCGGTGCTTGCGGCGAATGCAAGTGATGGCCGAGCCGTTTGCCCCGGCTTTGGAGGTGATACTGCAAACCCGCGTGGCCTACTACAACGTGCTCAGTGACAGCGAAAAGCAGCGGTTTCAGCAACTCGCCAAGGTCTTTCTCGATGAGGTGCGGATCACGGGCATACGAACGGAAGTGGACGACCTTTGCCGGATGCTGGTCGCAGCCAGTGCGATCATCCCGATCTTCGGTTTCCCCGATTGGGAGTACGCCCGGCTGGGTGAAGTGCTGATCTACCCGGGCCGGTTCGGCAGCGACTATCGCACCGACGAGGACGCCAACACCCTGGGGATGGTCGGCGTGGGGCACCTCAGCGGCGTGATGGTGCTCTCGAAGCCGGATCTGATCGCCGGTTTTGCCAACCCCAAGGATCGGCGCAACGTCGGGATCCACGAGTTCGCCCATCTCGTAGACAAAGCCGACGGGGCCGTGGACGGCATCCCGCCGGGCATCTCTGCCGACGTCGTACGTCCCTGGATCGAATGGGTGGGCAAGGAACTAGCCGAGCCACCCGAAGGCCGGTCTCACATCGACGGCTACGCCTACACGAACGAGGCCGAGTACTTTGCCGTCCTGACCGAGTACCTCTTCGAGGCGCCGGAGGTTCTTCAACGCAAGAACCCCCAGATGTACGAAATGCTCCAGGCGATGTACCGCCAGGACACGAAGAGCTTTCTCGCCGGCGCCGTCCTTAGGCGTCGAAGAATAGGCCGCAACAAGCCGTGCCCTTGCGGCAGCGGGAAGAAGTATAAGCGTTGCTGCCGCGTTCGGGCGACGTAGGGCGTTCCGGCGTGACCTGAGCAGGCCAGGTTTTTTGCGGCTGAGGGGTCGTGCTGGGCGCAAGAAAGCGGTATGGTCGGAACGTCGGTGAACTGCAATAATGGGGCCAGACTGTGTTGTGTCACCGTTGTTCAGACCAAATCCTTATCCGCGAGACCCTGCGAATGGTGGTGTTGGAGCCGGACATCATTCCGATCCGCGACGGCCTCCTGAGAGTCGGCTTTTGCGAAGACCGCCTTCGGTCTGATCTGCCCATCCCGGATCAAGACGGCACGGTTCCCTTGCTGGCCTTTACCGATCGGCCGTTCGACTCGCGAACGGCCTCCGTCGCTGTTATTCAAGGGCGCGACATTACGGACTCGGACATTGCCGCACTACGCCCGCTGGGCGCGCCTCTCGTATTTGCGTGCCTTCCCGGTCATTTTCAGTTCTGGACACAAGGCGCGACTCGCCCGGCCTTCCAGCGACGGCTAACGGCTCGCCAATTGCCGCGGTTCTTCGACGACCACCGGGAAGAACTTGCTCCGGGATCGATCTACCGGGCGAAGGTGTGGGGTCGCTTGGAGCACAGCTACCAACTCGAGTTTGTGGACGCGGGGCTCATGCCGCTGGTGGAGGAGGAAGCTGGCGAGAAGTTGACGCGGCTTGTCGAGCGCGTCGTCAGCAGCACGAAGAAGCAACTGGGATGGCAGGCCATTTCGGAGGCGAACGGTCGGTGGCTCCTGAAATCTACGTTCTGGCTGTTGGCCGCGAAGATCCTCCAGGACAAGGAAGTTCCCGGATTCATCCGGCTCAATCTCGTCGATGTCGAGAAAGTCTACGAACGGCTTGCCAGACACTACAACAGCAAAGACCCTCGGCCAATACGGGTTGGCGGCCGGGCCAGGCAAGACGCACTCGTGGCAGCCGCGGAAAAAATCAAGAGCTTCGGCCATTGCGGCTGCGTGAGCACGGAAGCCCTGGCGCATGTTTACGAAAGCGCGTTGATCGACCGAGACACGCGAAGCAAGCTCGGCACACACAGCACGCCGCCCTGGCTGGTTGATTACATTGTCGGCAGGCTTCGGCCATGGATCGAGCACGAGATTCCGGTGGAGCGGCGCCGAGTCTTCGAGCCCGCGTGCGGGCATGCCGCGTTTCTCATCTCGGCCATGCGCCTGTTGAGCGAGGTCCTTCCCGCCGACTGGCACGAACCGCGTCAAGATTACCTTCGGCAGCGCTTGCGTGGTGTCGAGATCGATCCCTTTGCCATTGAAATCGCTCGCCTCTCACTCACCCTCGCCGACGTACCCAATCCGAACGGTTGGGCGTTGACGCCAGCAAACATGTTCCCCGCGGACCGGCTCGAACGCGGTGTCCGGGAAGCAACCATCGTTCTCAGCAATCCGCCATTCGAGAACTTCGACGCGCCGGAACGTCGCCAGGGATGGCTGCCGAACAAGGCTGCCGAGACGTTTCGGCGAGTCGTCGACCACCTTCCGCAAGGCGGCGTGTTTGGTTTCGTGCTACCGCAGACCTTCTTGCGCAGCAAGCCGGCGACTGCTGTGCGTGAGACGCTCATACGTCACTACGAAATCGCTGAGATTAGCCAGTTTGCTGACAAGGTGTTCCGTTATGGCGACTCGGAATCCGCCGTGGTCATCGGCCGTCGATTGACGCAAGGTGCCTCACAGCAGTCTTCTGTGCGTTGCCAACGTATTCGCGAAAAGAAGATTCTGGAGTTTAGCCGCACCTATCAGCCGAGCAACACGGAAATCGTGCCATCTACGCGATTTGTACGTTCGGATACTTGTTCTCTCTATGTCCCGGACATGGCGTCTGTGTGGGATGCGCTATCGGCATTGCAGGCGCTCGATGAGTCGGCATTGCAGAGGCTCGATGAGTTCGCAGATGTCGGCAAGGGGTTCGAGCATAAGTCAGAAGACGACCCAACACTGCTTCCGGGTACGGTCAGAATATCGCCGGTTGAGATAAAGGGAATGGGGCTGACTCCGGGATTTGCAGGCTGGACTGAGCAGCCGATGACTCACGAACTGCCAACCGTCGTCTGGCTAAATCTCGAGAAAGCCACAATCCGACGCGATGGCAGCGGTACTGAGACAGATATACCGCAGATACTTCTTAACTACGCCCCTGCAAGCCGAGAGGCTTGGCGACTGAAGGCGCTCATCGATGACAAAGGACATCCGGTGACAAGCCGGTTCATTGTTCTCCGTCCGAAGCTCGCCCGACCTTCCCTTCGGGCTCTCTGGGCAATTCTCAATTCACCAATCGCGAACGCCTACGCCTACTGCATGATGGGTAAGCGAGAGGTCCGGGTGAAAGACATGAACGGAATGCCCGTCCCCGACTTTACTCAATTGGAACTGACGAGTTTGGAGAATGCCGTCGCGGATTACTTTGACGTCGCTCGAACCATTCCCGTTGAGACCAAGCAACAACCGCGGAAGCAGCGACGCAAAGAAGATCCCCGCCAGAAGTTGTTTGCCGACATGGCAGACACGGAAGCTCCGCCAAACGATGCGCTGAAAGAGCAACTCAAGATCCTCCACTGGCGTATCGACGCCGAAGTTCTCCGGCTGTACAACCTGCCCGCTACGATGGAGTACAAGATTCTCGATTTGTTCCGTGGCATCCGGCGGCGAGGCGTCCCTTTCGAGCAAACGGAGTACTTCCCCAAGGGTTTCACCGAACTCGACCGGCTGAGCGACTTGCTGGCCATCACGGTCGACTGGCCGAAAACCAACCGGCGCCGCGCGAAACTGATTGATTTGGAGGAAGAAGGACGCCTCACTCCCGCACAGGCCGAGGAACTGGAGAACCTCCAGCGGTTGGCGGACGCGAGCGTAAGTCTCCTCCAGCCCGTCCAGATGGAGGACGCGGACCGGATCATTGAAGACCTCAAGCGGCGTGGCCTATGGGAAGAGTAGAGCAAGCCGTGCAACCGTACTCATACCCGGGCGATCCGCATCAGCGCCGGCACGGTCCGGCCGGTTATGACGACTACGAAAGCTACCGGCCTTGGCTGGAAGACGAATTCACGTTTCGCTGCGTTTACTGTCTGAAACGCATGGTTTGGGCGCCTACCGATGTCTGGGTAATTGACCATCTGATTTCCCAGCGTGAGGCGCCGCATCTGAAGTGCGACTACGACAACCTCGTTTTCGCCTGCCAATTCTGTAATGGGCGAAAGGGCCCCAACCGCGTCCCGGATCCGTGCCAAGTGGCGTACGGCAATTGTCTGCGCGTCGAATCGGACGGGAGCGTCACTCCGCTTAACCCGTCTGGCCGACGCCTTGTGGAAGTACTCAGGTTGAACCATCCCCGACAGGTCCAGGAACGGCTGAAGACGATGCAACTTCTCTCAGTCTTGGCAGACCGTGATCCAGCAGAGTTTGAACGTTGGATGGGATTCCCAGCGGAACTACCGAATCTGGCAACGAGGCGGTACCCCGACAACAATCGCCCCGAGGGCATCAAGGAAAGCTACCACGCAAGACGGCAACGCGGCGAGTTGCCGGTCGTCTATTGATGTGGGTGAATGCGAAGTGTCCGCGGAGAGAGAATAACGATTCCATCGCAATTGAAAGACCCAGTTCGGAGGCAACTCCGTGGTTTGCGATTGTAGTGATTAGTGCAATCTCCCTTCCAGCTTCGCGGGCAGCGCGGGTGGCCCAATTCCTCACCTTGAACCGCCCCCTGCCGAACGATACACTTGTCTATGTGTCTGAGCCGGTCCAGCGCAACCGTTCGGTGGCAAACCGAATCTGCCTGAGGGTCCATCATGGTTCGTAGTGACCCGATTTATCGGGTTCGGCGATGGGTAACCTTAACGATGGGAAAACCGCATGAATGCGGTCACTACGAACCAACCGAAAACCGCATGAGCACGATCACTACAAGCGACTGCTCGGCCGGGCCAAAATGGCCGAATCGAATTGTTTCCCTTTGGATACCCGAATTCGAGAAAAACCGCGCAATAATTCATCAAACCGTTTGTACACAACGACTTACAAAACGCAACAACGGGCCCATTGCAGCCGTGATCGACCGACGCGTCAAGGCCCGGAGAAACGGCCTAACTGCTGCCGTGATAACGCGTTACGGGAAGTCCACGAACCACACGGTGTCGCCGTGAAAGTCAAAGGCGGGGAAAGATTGCATTTCGGGCCCGTCGGCCAAACGCCGCCCCGAACGGAAACCCTTGACGCACAACACCTTGCGCCAATCCGCCACCTCGGCCCCGATGCCAATTGTTTCCGTCCGAGAAAAAAAGTGAGCAACAATTGCCGGCCTGCTCTCGTCAGCCCATGCGTTGTTGCCGCCAAGCGTAGGGTGCGTGCAACGCACCTGTGCCGGATGTTGTGGTGTGTTGCACGCACCCTACGAGTTGCAAGATGGCTACATTACCGCACGCTCATGTCGCAACTCAGACCGCCCGCGGCCGGCACGTAGGCGGAGCGGACGTAGTCGGCCACCATGCGGGCGGCACTGAACCGCCACGCGAGCGACCCGATCGAATTCATCATTCGCTGGATCCAATGCCGGGGCAGGCCGTCGATGTCGCGGTCGTAGTAGAGCGGAATGACCTCCTCTTCGAGTACGCGAAACAGATCGGCGGCGTCGCGCCGGTCGGTGATCTCGTCGTCGACGTGGCTCGTGCCGCGCCCGATGGCAAACCCGTTCGATCCGTCGAACGCCTCGGCCCACCACCCGTCGAGGATCGACAGGTTCAACGCTCCGTTGAGCACGGCCTTCTGGCCGCTGGTGCCGGACGCCTCCAGCGGGCGTCGCGGGTTATTCAGCCAAACGTCGACGCCCTGGATCAGGTGTCGGCAGACGTTGATGTCGTAATCTTCCACGAAGGCGATCCGTCCGGCAAAGCGGGGATCGTGTCGCAGATTGGCGATCCGCTGGATCAACTGCTTGCCGGGCTCGTCGGCCGGGTGGGCCTTGCCGGCGAAGATCAGTTGGATCGGGCGGTCCGGGCTATTGACCATCGCGACCAGCCGGTCCATGTCGCTCAGGATCATTGCCGCCCGCTTGTAGGTGGCGAAACGCCGCCCGAACCCGAACGTCAGAACGTTCGGATCGAGGATATTTCGGGCGGCCTCGACGGCCTCGTCGCTCTCGCCGCGGCGGCGACACTGCCGGCTGACGCGTCGGCGGACGAACGCCAGCAGCAGATTCTTCAGCGCGTAGTGGGTCTCCCACAATTCACCCGGGTCCACCTCGTGGATTCCCTGCCAGGTCTCCGGCTCGCCCATGCGATGGACCCAGTCGGCGGTGAAGTTGCGGTCGTAGAGTTGGTGCATCTGCCAGGCGAGCCAACTCGGGATGTGTACGCCGTTGGTGATGTGGCCGATGGG
>JABMRB010000139.1 GCA_013202865.1 Candidatus Nealsoniibacteriota bacterium
ACGCTGTGCCGCCGGCAGCGAGGGACGCTGTGCGGCGGATTGGCAGCACCCCCAGGAACGGATGCTGGTAGGGTTGCAGCTTGGCGATCAGTTCGATTTCGCTTTCGATCCGTTTCTCGTCGCGCAACACGACGACGCGGACCTTGTCGCCCGCGTAACGGCTCGACAGAGCGCGTTTGACGTGCGACGCACGCAACGTCTCTTGCCCTTCGATCTCCACGATCCGGTCGCCCTTCTTCAGGCCGGCCTTGGCCGCGGGCGAGTTGGGATGGCAAGCGGTAATCACCGGTTCGCCGATCGACGGGTTGCTCCCTTGGAGGCTGATGCCGATCACGCCGGGAAACAGGTCGTCGCCCTTGCGGAGCTTGGGGAGAATCTGCATGATGTGCTCGGCGTCGGCGGCGAAACCGATCCCCGAGTCGTACCATTCGTAGCCGGCCACTTCTTTGGCCGAACTGGGTGAGAGCGGCACGATCACGCCGAGCACGCGGCCGCGGACGTCGACCAGCGGCCCGCCATAGTTACCCGGTGAGGCGATGGCGTCGGTCTGCACGGCCTTTCCCCAGATTCGCCCCAAGGCGCTGACCACGCCGACCGACATGTTCGTCCGGTTGCCCTCGAAGGTGCGTCCGACGGCGATTGCCCATTGGCCGACGCGAATTTCGCTGCGCGGTGCGATCTCGGGTACCGGCAGCGGCTCGTCTACCTTGACCTTCAAGAGCACCAGCATGCGGCTGTGGTCGGTGGCGACCAGTTCGGCCGGCTTGAGCTTCCCGCCGGCCAGCCGGACCAGGATCGACGCCGGGCGGTTGATGAAGTTGAAGGCGCTGGAGACGATGTAACCGTCCTTGTCGACGACCAGGCCGGTGGTCGGGCCGTCGCCGAAGAGCACCTTATCGACGCGCTGCAAGCCGCCGACCGTTTCGATGCGGACAACCGACGGCGCAACGCGGTCGACGGCCGCACGGAAGGCCCTTTGTTCGAGCGATTCAATGTCCGCGTCCGCGGCGCCCGCGGGGCGTTGCCCCCCGGCCAGGAGACACACGGCCAACGCGATAGACATTCGTATTGCTGCAATCATGGCGACCCTTCTTCGTCTGCAACTTCGGCCTGCAAAGTCGTATCCACTAATTCCAACCCCCGAAGCAGCGTGAGCCGGATCGGGTCCTCGTAGTCGACGTACTCCAACTCGCGATAGAGCAACTTGCACGACTGGATCAGCCGCTCATCCAGCAACAGGATGAGGTCGTCCGGCCGGATGCCGGCCCGGGCGGCGGGCGAACCGGGCTCGACGTAATCGACGTAGGGCGGGGTCCGTTCCAGTACGTCGGGTACCAGCACGATCCCCAGGCTAGCCAGTTCAAGCGAGTGGTCGGGCTTCTTGCGGAGTTGGTCGAGATCGGGGGCGACGAACTTGCCGGCGCGGATCTCGTCGACGGAGGTCCGCAACTCGGCGATCGGCACGGCGTAGTTCAGCCAGGTGTTGTTCAGCGAGTTACGAAGCTCTTTACCCAGCATGCCGGCCAGTCGCCCGTCGCGGGTGACCAGGGCCCCGCCGGCGGCACCCGGGTTGTTGGTCATCGCGTCGAGCACGTAGACCGGGCCACGGTAAGGCGTCTCGAACACGCCACGGCGCGCCTCCAGTCGGGTCTTCACCGAAACGACGCCGTGCTGCACGGTAGCCGGCTCGTTGCCGATAGCCACGTTGAAGAGGTTGCTCAACGCCAGCACGCGGGCACCGGCGTCGATCTCGACCGCGTCGGCAAGGTTGAAATGAGGCAAGTTCTCGGCGTCGATCTTCAAGACGGCCACTTCCAACGCGGGGTCGGCACCGACGAGCTTGGCCTGCTCGAACTTCCGGCCATCGTCGAGCGTGATCGTGATGTACTCGGTGTCGAGCACGTAGCTAAACGTGGTGAGAATGTGGCCCTCTGCCGAGATCAGCATGCCGCTCTGATAGGCCTCCATGCCGCGGAACCCGCCTGCACCGTAGATCTTGACGATCTTAGGTTGGGTTTGGGCAATCGCGTCGGAAAGAGACGTGCCGGCGGCGACGGGTGTTGCCGAGCAGATGATCAGCAGCACGAGGGCATATACTAAGCCGCAAGCGGCTGTGGGCTGGGGACGTGGCATCGCGGGGGCCTTCTAGTCTTCGGTGGTCTTCTTGTCCTTCGAGTCGTTGGCTGCGTCTTTGGCAGGCGTCTTCTCGAAGTTGAATTCATTGAGCTTGAACGTTGCGTACGACTCGTCGCCGACGCGTACCTCGATGCGGCCGGGAAGATGGCGACCGTCGATCCGGCGATGCTCACTGAAGTAGATCTCGCACGGATCGACCTGCTCCTCGGGGAAGAACTCGATGGCCAGCAGAACGCCTTCGGCCGGGTCGAACATGAATCGGCACTCGACGCCCTTATGGAGCCCGACGAGCACATCGACGAGTCCTTCGTGGCCGGGTAGCGGCGCTGTGCCGAGGTAGCTGACGTCGCCGAACTCATCAAGCCCGGTCACGGCCAGCCGCCGCCAGAGGTTCCATGCGGGCAGCAGTCCGCCGCTCTGAGGTGGTTCGATCGAGGCACTGAAGTCGTCCGTGGCGGTCCACTTCCATTCGGACGTGGCCAGTTTCAGCGCGGCGTCGGCGTCGGTCAACAGCAGGCTAAATTCACCGCCGTGTTCCAATTCGCCGGAGAGGGTCCAGGTTCCGGCCAGACCGGAAAAATCACCCCGGGCCGACCACGCGTCGAACACCCGCTGCCGGTGGAGCTTGTTGAAGTAATAATTGGCGTAACCCCGTTTGGCCTCGAAGTGCTTCTTGACGGCCTCCGGCGTGGGAGCCTGTGGCTGCATCGGTTGGTGCCCATGCGGATTCCCGGGCGGGGGCACGGGTTTCTTCAACGGCTTCGGCTTGTCCGGCTCGGGTTTCTCGGCCTTCTCGATCTTGGGCTTCTCGCCGGGCTTTGGTTTCTCGTCCTTTGGCTTCTCGCCGGGCTTCGGATTCTTTCCCGGGTCGATGCGGATGGGCCGGGGACGGCCTGCGGTCTTCTTGATCAGTTCGTCCGCCCGATGGACGCCTCCGAGACGCACGAACACGTCGTATCGCTGGCCCTCGCGGCGGAAGCTCAGCGGGATCCGCCATCCCTTGGGGTAGATCCCCAGGACGTTCTTGAATCCGTTGGGCGTGGAGATCGGCCGGCCGCCGAAACTGACGATCTCGTCGTCGTAGCGGAGCCCGCGGCGGTAGGCGTCCGACTCTTCGAGAATGTTGCTAACGACCACGCGGCCTTCGACGTCGAAGTTAACCTGGGCCCCGAGCGTGGCGTGATCGACGATCCGCCCGCTGTGCAGGTAGCCGAGGAAGTTCTTGATCTGGTTAATCGAGATTGCGTAAGCCACGCCGACGTTGACCCGGCCCCGCTTCTCGAACGACCCGCGGCCGTTGATGCCGATCAGGCGTCCTTGGGCGTCGAACAACGGCCCGCCCGAGTTGCCCGGGTTGATCGAGGCGTCGGTCTGAATGCAGTCGGCGTATTCCAGCAGCGTCCCGGCCGGATACTGGTAGCGATGCATGCCCGAGACGATCCCGTAAGTAGCCGTGGGCAGGAAATCGGTAGCCAGCAGGAAGGGATTACCCATGGCGAAACACCAGTCGCCCACCTGCATCCGGTCGCTATCGCCAAGCTCGGCATGGGGGAAGTCGTCTCGCCCGAGCAATTTGATCAGGGCAACGTCGCCGGTGGGATCGAGTCCGACGACGACGGCGTCGTAGAGTTCTCCGTCGGCCATGCCGCATTTCATGGCGTTGCCGCACGGCTTGACGACGTGGAAGTTGGTCAGCGCGTAGCCGTCGGCGGTGATGACCACCCCCGAGCCGCCGCCGCGGCCGTTGGAAGCAAACACCGCCAGCACCGCGTCTTTGGCCTTGTCCATCACGGCCACCCGATCGGCCTCGGCAGCGAGCACGGCGTCGGCTGCTGTGGAGGTCGACTCCGCGGCGGTCGGCGCTGTGGGGGTCTGGGGGGCGTCGTCGGTCTGCGCGACCGCGATCGTCAGACTTGTCAACAGCATGGCCAGCGACAAGGCAATTGCTCGTTTCATTTCAGAATCCTTGCTTCGCACAGGTCGAGGTGGTCGCCCACGTCGAGTTTCTCGCCAAAATCGGCTAGGATCGCGATCCGGCGGACCCCGGTCACGTCCAGATCGATCGGTTTGGGTGGGTCGCTGCCGGTAACGTCCGCCTCGAACAGGACCTTGTCGTCGCCGTGGATGACCAGCCGGACGTGACCCAGGGGTCGCACGCCCGCGTCGATTCCCGCGACGGCCTTGAAGCGACTGAACCGGCCGGGCAAGCGGTAGACGAGCTGCGTGCGGCTGTGCAGCGACAGCCCCTTGTCGTAGGTCTTTTGTCCGTCGATCGACAGCGGTGCCGACTCCAGGTTCTTGTCGTTGCGCGGGGCGTAGAATTTCGTCAGCACCGGCAGGTCGTCGGCCGAGCCAAAGTAGGGCGTGAATTCGCTCGAGTCGGGCTCCAGGTCGCTGAGGTAAACAACCTTGCCGCTGGAAAAATCGATTTTCGACAGCAGCAGCAACGGGCTGGTTACCTTGGCGCCGGCCGGCGTGGTCCACGCGAGCTCGCCCGACAGGGCCAAACTGCTGACGGACCACTGCGAACCGGTCGCGCCGGTGATCCGGCAGATTGCCTCGGGCAGCGCGTCGCCTTGGGGGTGGCAGTAGACCAGGCCGTAGACCTTGGACCGCTTGACGGGCAGGATTTCACCGTCGAGGTTGAACTTGACGGTCTGCTCGTCCACGTCGGCCAGCACGCCCTTGTGGTAGTCGATCGCTTTCTCCTTGCGGATCACCAGCAGGTCGGCGTCGGGAGGCGTGTCGGCGATCTGCAACCATTCGGCGGCCACGTCGTCGGACGACTCCATCACCCGAACGCTAGCCACGCCGGTAGTCGGCAGTTCGATCACCCGATCCTCGGCCAACGTGATTCGGGCCTTGCCGCCGGTAACCGTGTACTGCTTGGCCGCCAGCGAAGAGCCGTCGACCAGTTCGACTCGCATCGGCAGTTCGTCCTCGGGCATATCCGGTGCCGGTTTCTGCACGAGCGTCATCAGCTTTTTACAGTCCAGGGGCACAGGTCCGTCGGACGTATCGAGCGTGAGTTGCTGCGCGTCGAGTTTGACGATGGCTCCGGTGATCGGCTCGCCACCGAGGGTTTTTGCCTCGAACTGCGGCGGCGCGGCGGCAGCCAGCACGACGGTCAGCAGCAGGTGGATCATGGGGGCGTTGGGTGTTGGGGGAGTTTTCAGTTTTCAGTTTTCAGTTTTCAGTTTTGAGTTTTGAGTTTTCAGAGGAC
>JABMRB010001402.1 GCA_013202865.1 Candidatus Nealsoniibacteriota bacterium
ACCCCGAGCTATCATTCTGAGCTGATTCTAATCGACGTAACTCCTAATTTCAAGGCGACTTAATGGTCACGTCGACCGAGCTGCGGGAGTCGTTTCCAAATGCAAAGGCGGTGCAAAATTGGTTTATCGCGGATTCACATGCCCCTATCCCCCGCAAAAGCCCGGGGTTGCTATGCAGCGGTGCCCCGGAGACACGGGCCCTGGGGCATCGCTTCGCTTTGCCCCAGCCACCCCGTCCCTACTTCCGCCGAAACACAAACCGCACACTGCCCGCTCGATCGGCCGGCGTGTCTAGCGGGACCGTGTCCCTCGCGGCCGGCGGCACCGTGTAGGTGCGGCTGTAGCGACGGGTGGTTGGGTCGTAGTCGGTCTGCCAGTAGTCGTTGCCGTGGACCGATTGGTCGATTGGCCGCGTGACGCCGTTGTGGATTGCGAGCAGTTCGTAGTCGGCGTGCGCGGTGAGGCCGTCGAACGTGATCGGCACGTAGCCTATGCCGCCGGTTACCGTGAAATCGGCCGATTGGCTTGCGTCCAGTTCGATCGCGACCGGGTAATTGCACAGCACTCGGCCGCGGGTGGCGGCGACCTGCAAGTCGTTGCCGATCGCCTCGCGGTAGATCATCTTCCACGTGTCGGCGTCGCGAGCCAAGGCGGCGCGGAGGTTTTTGTTAGGGCCGTAGTAGTCGGCAGCCCGTTGCGGCACGACGACGTGGACGACTTCCCCCTCGACGTAATCGCCCGGCACAAGCCGTTTCACTTCCGGCGGGGGCAGCAGGTCGATTAGCGAAGTATCCGTGCCGCGGACCTTGGCCCCGCGTTCGGCGGCGTGTAGTGACGCCTTCTTCCCACCGAGCCGGGCGTCCCAGCGGCGGACGATCAGGCCGCGATTGGCCCATGCCCCGGCCTTGGATGTGTCGCGCGAGACGGCCCGGTGCATCGAGAACCACGGCACGCGGCCGGTACATTCGACCACGGGTGTCTTGTACCGGTTGCCGCCCCATTGTGTGTTCCACTCTTGGACGAGTCCGCCTTCGTTGCCCCGAGCGAACGTGCGTTCGCCCGTGTAGCTGTAATCGTCGCCGCCGCATTGAAAGAGCACGAGCCGGGAGAACTCGACGGGCTGCCGGACGTCGTAGCGGAAGCGGTACAGCCCGCGGGTGACGTCGTCGGTGCGATAGATGCTTACGGTGGCGGTCAGGTCGATCTTGCCGTCGGCACTGCGTCCGGCGTAGGTCACCTCGGTAAGATTCGGACCGCAGCATCGCACCATGGTTCGCATCCGCGAGTTCCACTGTTTTGTGCCGTCGGCATCGTAATAGACGAGGAAATCGGCGCCGCCGACGTTGTTGGTCCAGCTCCACTTGCGCCGCTCGTCCTGTTTCATCGCCCAGACCATCAGCGGGCGGACGTCCAACACGGTGCCGCCGCGTTGCCCCTGGTCGGGCTCGAAGCAGATCGATTCACCCCAGGCGCCGATGGCCGACTCCTCCCAAAGCTGGTTGTTACCCCAACCGATCAGGCAGAGCTGCGCGTGCGAGGCGGCCGGCACACCACCCCAATGGGCGTAGGCCAACGTGAATTCCAGTTCGGTTTTCGATCGCGGCGGCAGCCGGAGCATCGTGGTGCCATGGAACCAGGGCCCCTCGTAGAGCGGCTCCTTGCTCCGCCCGCGGTGCCAGTTCTTGCTGATCTGCACGGGGATTCCCAGCGGATTGCCCGACGTGTCGCGGAGCATGGGCGACAGGCCGGTGATCGGCGAGATGCCTTGGACGGCGAACCCGCCGCGGCTCTTTTCCAGCGAGAGGCGAACGGTCGTTTCGTGCGGCTGCGGATTGCTCAGTTCGATTTTGACTCGTTCCAGCGCGTCGTTGTGCTCGCCCTGGGGGACGATGCGGTTGAGGTCGATGCGGTGGCAGCCGCGGAAAGCGTCGTAATGGACGGGGCAGGACCGGTTGGAAGTGAGGTCGGTGGCTGTGAGCTGGATTGATTGGTGATTGAGTTGTTGGTTCGTGCTAAGCCGCAAGCGGCCGTTGGGGACAAGTATGATTGACGCGGCGCGTTTCTCACCGGCGGGCCATGGGGCGGGCGGATCAGCGTCCCTCGCTGCCGGCGGCACTGACGACGTGCGGTCGGAGAACTCGTGGCCGTTGGTGGTCAGGCGGATCGTTGCCACGGCTTGCTGCCACTCGCCGGCGGGTTGCACTTCCAGTAGCAGCGCCAGGCGGTCGGGCCAGGCGGCGATTTCCAGCCGGCCCTTGGCGCGGAGCCGGTTGCCCTGCTTGTCGGCAAACTCCAAGCCGAGCAAGTCGCTGCGCTGCATGAACCGGCCGCTCTCGATTAGCCGGGCGGCCTCGGTTCCTTGTGAACGAACCGCGCTGCCGACGCAACGATAGACCTTGCCCGCCAATTCGACTTCGAGATCGAGCTTCGCGGCCGGCAACTCCAGCACGGCCGCGTTGGTCTCGGTCGCGGCCTGAGCATACGACCGCAGTTCGGCAATCGGCCCAAGGTGCAACAGATCGGCCGCCTCGACGTCGAGGGCGAGTGCAAACCGCCCGGTGCGGACACACCGCAGCAGCCTTCCTTCCGGTGAGCGATGCCGCAGCCCGTGTGCCCACCACATGGTCGTGTAGTCTTCCGCCCGCGGCACACACACGGCCGGCGAGACGGTTTCGAGCGGTTCCGCGGCGGCGACACCGGGCATTGCCGAGCCGGACAGCACGGCGAATAGGATCACAACCGGGTGGAGAAGAGCGTCGAATTTCATAGCATCGGTGCCAGGGGGGGAGGTTTTATTACTACTGTGCAAAGTCTACACGATGCGGAGACCGGTTGTCAGTTTACAGTCTTCAGTTATCAGATCGGGATTTCAGGCTGTGTACAGGGAAATGGCATATTCTCCGAACCGCTCATCCACCGGGAGTGACCGTCCGGGGCAAGGACTCAAAACTGACAACTGAGAACTGACAACCTCTCTCCGTAAGTGTTGTGACAACCATGCTTTGGGCGGCTTCAACATCACTTGGAGTGGCTTGTCGGGGCAACTTCCATTGTCGTCGCCGGACACCCGTTCGACAACCGCCCGACAACCGGCCCACGCCGGCGGGGCGCCCTTTGGGTGGCTTGACGGCTCCCGCTCATCGAGAAATGGGAGAAGGAAGTCGCCCAGCAGCGAGAGAAGGGCGTGCCCGAGAACGAATTACCGGCTAAGCTGCTGTCGGCGGTGCCGGAAGGCGACAAGATGCTGCTGACGTTCGACACACCGGTGCTGCCCGATGACTTTGGTTCGGAACTGGAAGGTTTCTCGATCGCGGACAAGTCCGGCATCTTCTACATGGCTCACGCGATTGCGAAGCCTACCAAAGAACGTACCGACAAGAACAAACAGATTCTCGTATCCCCAGCCCGCTAGTCAAAGAACCAGTGGCGGTGCGTTACGCCTGGGCACGTTCACCGATGGGTAACCTCAAGGTCAATGGCCTGCCTTGGCAACCGTTGCACAACTTCCGTACCGACGAGATAGATTTTTCAGCCGAGGTCACGCACAGCGACCCCGACGGGTAGAAGAAGAACTATGAAGCGATCAAGGTGATGAAAAGTCAGGCTGCCACGGCCCTAACGACGCGTCTCGAAGCTGCCACGGCCCTAACGACGCGTCTCGAAGCCGCCGCCAATCATAAGTAACCCCCAAAAGTATTAATGCATTTCCTCCGGATACGGTAGTCGTCAACCAACTTACATTCTACCAGGACCCGACCTATCTGGTCATGGCCGGCGCAGGTGGCACCGCCGCGAACGACCAGTTATAATGCCCTGGGGGCCGAAAACATTAGACCGATACTACAATGGCAGGGGGCGCGACCAAACCTCGAAAGCCGCCTGGCGAGGGATGCCATTACCCCGGCAGGCCCGACCGATGGCCCCTCGTACGAAGATGTGAATGCGCATGGAGGCCAAGTTGAATAAGCTACCCGCAAGGCGGCTTGCCCCTTGCACTTACCCCAATGCAATCTCTTTATTTTGGGAAGACACAATCGTGAGAATCAGCATCCATCAGCTCCTCGGAATCACCTCCCTGGTACTCGCCTTATTTCTAGTCACTCCCGGCTCGCTCTTCGGCGCTCCGCCCAAGATGGCGATGCCCGACTTTACCAAAGGCGACGCGATCCCCGCCGGGGCGGATCACGATTGGAACTTGGGGGCTACCGGGGCCCGCGGGTGGATGTTCAGTGACAAGCTCGTAACCACGGACGCGCGGCAGATCGCGATCACCGAGGTGGAGAAGGATTCGCCGGCCGACGGGATCCTCGCGACCGGCGACGTGATCCTGGGCGTCGGCGGCAAGCCGTTCTTCTACGACCCGCGCACCGAGCTGGGCAAGGCGCTCACCACGGCCGAATCGCAGCCGGGTGGCGGAAACTTGTCGCTGATCCGCTGGCGGGCCGGCAAGACCGGCAGTGTCGTCGTGAAACTGCCCGTCCTCGGCACCTACAGCGCCACCGCGCCCTACGACTGTCCGAAGTCGCAACGCATTCTCGAGCAGGGGTGCAAGGCGCTGGCTCTGCGGGTCGCGGCCCCCTCCTACCGGCAGAACCCGATCACGCGCTGCCTGAATGCGCTGGCCCTGTTGGCCAGCGGCAATCCCGAGTATCTCCCGCTGGTACGCAAGGAGGCCCAATGGGCCGCCGACTACTCCGCCGACAGCTTCCAAACCTGGCACTACGGCTACGTCATCATGCTGCTCTCCGAGTACGCGATGGCATCCGGCGACGACTCGGTCATGCCCGGCCTGCGGCGTTTGGCGCTGGAGGCGGCAAACGGGCAGAGCGTGGTCGGCTCGTGGGGCCACCGCTTTGCGGGATCCGACGGACGCCTCGTCGGATACGGGATGATGAACGCCCCGGGGCTGCCGCTGACCATCTCGCTCGTGCTGGCCCGCGCCGCGGGTGTGAAGGATCCGGCGGTGGCCCGCGCCATCGAACGCAGCGCCCGCCTGCTGCGATTCTACGTCGGCAAGGGGGCTGTTCCCTACGGCGACCACCACCCCTGGACCCAGACCCACGAGGACAACGGCAAGTGCGGGATGGCATCGGTCATGTTCAACCTGCTCGGCGAGCCGGCAGCAGCGGAGTTCTTCTCGCGGATGAGTACCGCCTCCCACGGCGCCGAGCGCGACACGGGCCACACCGGCAACTTCTTCAACATTCTCTGGTCGCTGCCGGGTGTGGCTCAGTCCGGCCCACACGCCACCGGGGCATGGATGCAGGAGTTCGGCGCCTGGTATTTCGACCTCGCGCGGCGTTGGGACGGGACCTTCCTTCACCAAGGGCCGCCTGGAATGAGGAATGACAAGTACGGGAACTGGGACTGCACCGGGGCCTACCTTCTCTCCTATGCGATGCCGCTCAGGAAGATCCATCTAACCGGCAAGAATCCGGGTGTCGTCCCGCAACTCGATGCCGCCGCCGCCCAAGCTTTGATCCTCGACGGGCGCGGTTGGAGCAACAAGGATCGCAACAGTGCCTATGACAAGCTGAGCGCGGAGCAACTCGTTGCCCGTTTGAGCAGTTGGTCGCCGGTCGTCCGGGAGCGGGCCGCGATGGCACTCGCCCGCCGCCAGCGGGCCCCGGTTGAGGTACTGGTCAAGATGCTCGACGCCCCCCGCCTCGCAACCCGCTACGGTGCCTGCCAGGCCTTGGCGATGCACA
>JABMRB010001403.1 GCA_013202865.1 Candidatus Nealsoniibacteriota bacterium
AACTTCTGCTGGCCCGTGCGAACACTGCGTCAACGAGATTCCGACAGCCGATGGATGCCGCGGACTCCCGCCATGGCCGCCGGCCTGACCGACCACGTTTGGCCCCTGCGGGAATGGTTGACCTTTCCTGCCAGGCAACGCGCGTAGGACACAAGGCAGCATTCATTATGACTCCACATCCTCCAGCGACGGCCCGAAACTGGGGATGGCGCCGTATCGGCCCGCCAAGTAGTTCTTCTCAAATGCGGCGTCTTTTCGCGGGCGGCTCTCCACGTCGAAATCGTACAAAGAGAACAATTCGGTCGTCCCGTTGGCTCGTTTCTCTGCAAGCCAAATCTGGTCACGCCGAAACAGGGTTGGATCCATTACGGAGCTATCGTGCGTGGCGAACACCAACTGCGCGCCGGTCGTGTTGAATTCCTCGCTTTGAAACAGTTCGATGATTTTCCGAGTCAACAACGGATGGATACTGCAATCCAATTCGTCAATCACAAGAAGCGCCCCGCCCGCCAGAGCAGACAAGACCGGCCCGGCTATCGCAAAGAAACGCTGTGTTCCGTTAGACTCATCGTCTTCCAGGCTGAACGACACACTGCGCTCGTCCTCTGTTGCGTGTTCGGCTGTAACCGCAAGGCGCGTCAGGTTCTCACTGCCAACCATCTGCTGGAGACTCGTCACGAATTCCCGCACCTTGTCTGGTGCATTGTCAGGGATATTGACTGCCGATACCTCCGAAACGGAAAGATCCCTGATACCCAAGTCGGCGTCTCGCATGAAACGCAGTACATCCCTTCTGCAGTCATCACTCCCGCGTATCATTTCCGCGGTGAATTGCACAAATTCGATCGGGGGAGCCGATAGATCAAACGCAAGAAACTCGTCCTGAAACCACAAGAACAGCGGCGCCACCGCGTCCACGTTGAGTTCAGCGGCTCGGGAAAGCACCAGCCCATTGTCACGAGTCTTTTCCCTGACTAGTTTGGCGTCTTTCCTCAGTGGCCCCCGAAAAGCCCATGAGGTCTCGCCTGCAACGGGATCAAACGTTCTCTCCAACCATTTCGAGAAACGGCCCCCGCTCGGTCGTACGTGCAACCATTCATCGTATACCCGTTCTCGGGTCGCGGAAAATCCGTAAACGAACGTGACGCCGTCCAGAAGAAGCGTAATCTCGAAACGCGATGGCTCGGCGACACTCGTCGCGTCGAGGCGGAAGGGCGACACAAAGTCGATCTTCTCGCCCAAGTTCATCTTGGTCGCGGACGCCAGCACGAACCCGCGCATTTCCCGCATCGCCGTGATGAGGTTGCTTTTCCCCGAAGCGTTGGCGCCGTACAGCGACGCCACCTTTGTGAGTCGCGGTCCTTTGTCGCACCGGATCAGATTGTGCTCGCGAGCGTCATCCGTGCTTGCCACGAGAGAGAGCGTCTGTTCTTCTCGGAATGACCGATAATTTCCGACGCTGAACTGAATCAACATAGTTCACCAAGCTAAAATCGTTTTCGGAGCCCAAACATCGCGAGTTTCGTGGGCCAAGGGCCGTTTTGTGCAGTTTTCACGCACACATTGCCAGTTTAGCTTATATTCTTCGCTGCGAAAAGGGTGATGAACGAATGGTTCCGGTGGGGGGGATGGCAACGCGGGTTGCGCAGCAACGAGATGCTCCGGTTCTATCAAGACATCTAACCCAGCGGCACCCCGACGGACTTCCCCTGCTCATAGTATCGGACCGAAATCCACTGCCACCGCGCAAGCCCGCTCGACTCAAATCGCAGAGCTTACTGCGGAAAATGATCTGGTACCCGGTTGCTGCCGCTTCACGCCAAACACCACATGAATTCACGGCTAACACCGCATTAGTTTGGGTGGCATGAACTTGTCTTAGGGCAATCGATGAGAAACGGGCGTCGACGTAAACTGTTGATGCGAAATGAGTTCGGGCTATCCTCGCGCACCGGTCGTCGCCGTAAGTGCGTTTGCGCACTTTGTGAAAAACACGAGTGCGCGCCGATGTGCATAACTCGTTGTCCTGCCAGGTGTTACGACGAAATTGCGACCTAATGTTGGGCCTGGTTCAATTCTGCCCGTTTTGGGGTAACAGGCGCGGACGCTGGGCGTTGGCCGAGTGGGCTTGTCGTGGGGGACGGCTGCCGACGCGAGGTCAGTTGCGGGAGAACCGGGCGTGGC
>JABMRB010001404.1 GCA_013202865.1 Candidatus Nealsoniibacteriota bacterium
AAAGCAGTATGTGTTTTGTCACGGTTTTGCCGCTAAGGCTGTAATATGTGCTCTCCGAATCGTGCCTAATAAACGCAACAAGCCTGCAGAGCATACGAAATGCGCTGCAGGCAGTGTGTTATCTATCTAATATGTAATAAGGTGCCAGTTACTTCCCAGAGAAGTGCTGACAACACAAAAACGTATTCAAGTACGCAGGATGATGAGTACGGCAGATCTCTTTTCGACGCTAGCGATCGGGAAGAACGCCTTCGGTCGATTCGTTCAGTCTATCACCCAGGATCGTTCAGGTAAAGGAATCCAACTACGTGTTTTTCGGAATATCGCAGCATTTGGGAGTCATACCACCATAGAGCGCCAACTTGCGGCAGACAGAAGACGGCACGTGTGAGCGAGGCCAACGGTTCGAACGCATGTCCCGCTCAAGTCTGAAACCCACGAGGGACAGATATCTCGGTTCCCGACTATCCCATCTTCCATCAGTCTCCTGCTTGTTGGTCGCACTAGATTGGTCGGGCCGTGAGAAAGTCCCTGCTTGCCATCAGGTGACCACGAAGAACAAGGCAGCGGATCAGAACCTGCAGTGTGATAAAGGGCGCTAGAAGCTTCCCAAGAAAAGGTGGCGGATGCCCTGCCATCGACGGCAGGTTGGTGATTTGGATTGCCTTGGCGACACGAGTTTCATCACCGAGTACCAGAGGAACATCAAGAATGCCATCGACTTGGGGCTGGAGGCAAGCCCCATTGCGGCAGCCGTCAAAGAACTGCTCTCCGATGGCACCATCGGTTTCATTCCTGGACGCTGGGAAGGAACGGCGACCGAGTTATTAACCAAGTTGGATGAACGGGTCAGCTACCAACAGTATGTCCAGAAATCGTACCCCAAGAGTGCCAAGGCGCTGAGCAATCGTCTCCGCCGAGATGCCCCAGCCATGAGGGTCGTCGGTATCGACGTGGAGTTCCAGAAGTCGGGGTCTGTCCGCGTGATCAAGTTCTCACCCGTTAATAATCGGTGATATCCTCGACCTTCCTAACGTCCCAATGATGTCCCATTTGGGACGTTAGTGGGACATTAACGTACCAAGGGAAACCCCTATATTACAAGCATTTGCCGAGATTTGGGACATTAGGGACGTTTCGTTGCCTACCATTACACTCAGCACCAATGGGTAAGATAGTGGAAAAGGAGGAAGGAAGAAGAGACTCCAGGAGTACGTATCCAAACGTCCCTAACGTCCCAAATGTCCCAACTCGGTCTCCCTGTGAGTTCGCCCCCTGGCAAGATTGGGTTGCTTGCTGGGCGGCTATTAACGTCGTTTCAATCGGTTGGCGCGGCTACTTCGACTTTTGCCAGACGCCCGGCCCCAACACTCATGGATGGGACTTCTTGCTGTCGAGTCAAAAGCTCCGGTGCCGCTTTTTACACGAACGTGCTCGTTGCATAATTGATAACTCAACAACTATTTCCAAAAAGCTCCGGGGAAGGGTGGTCGGGCCGCCCTACTGGCGACGTCCACGCCGCTTCTGTTGTGCCGCTGGCTTGCATCTGGTGGCAGGGCGGTTTAGGAAGGCCGGTGTCAAGTGGCGTCGCCGGATGGCGTGCCGTCATACATCTACCGATGGTTCACGTATCAGAATGCCCCGCATATCTCGGCTTTGGGGACGGTTGGCGTGGCAGGATAGGGTCTGGGCTTTGTTGTTCACGAGCAATCAACCTCCAGCCGCCTAACTCCCGGACGACATCTTGACCTTTCCTGGTCAGCATCAGGTGTGTCGTCGCCCGGCTGCCTGACGGACTGTTTCGCTCGATTAAGCGGAAGCGGCAAGTCTTCCTGCCGGATTCGAGAACTTCACCCACTCTGGCCGCTGAGCGTCTCGGCGTCGCTGTCGCATTGCCCACGACACGCCCAGGCCGGGTTCACTGAGCCCGCAACGTTGGGCGTCGAATAGGCCCAATAGCCCGGATTATTCACGATGACGCGGAATCTCGGTATTCGCAGTACCGGCCCGATACATAGTGTCTATGGGGGGCGTGTTTGTAATCGCCTTTGTCACAACGACTTACGAGGACACTGAGCTTTCTTGTGAATAAGCCGGGATAGTAGTTCCATTTGTGCCAGTGTCAGTTGATTGTTCATTGGCGTCGCTCAATGCGGTGTGTGTCTTGGGTCGGTCAAGCCGTATGAGTACGACGTGAAGGCCGAAGACAAAGAGATCGTCACGAAATGACTGATCTTAGGGGTTGCCGAGACGATTGAAGACCGTCATGACGGGTGGTGGACGGCGGATCCGGCACTTGACACTCGCTGGCCCACCAGTCATTATAGGTCTTAGGGAGTTTCGTTTACGGGTGCTCCGCGCTCCCACTTTCTCCTTGGTGTCGTAGAGGTCTTCCGATCGACGCCTACTTGCCATTTCCGACACGCAGCCGAGACGAATGTCTCCCGACCACCTTGAGGAGTTCCCCGCGAATGACTAGCGAACGCAACGTAGAAGTTTATTGGCACGAACATGCCGTCTCGCGCGATGAGCGGGAACAGTTTTTCGGGCATCGTGGATGCGTCATCTGGTTTACCGGCCTGAGCGGCTCCGGCAAGAGCACGATCGCCAATCTGGTCGACCACAAACTGCACTCGATGGGCGTGCGCAGCTTCGTGCTTGATGGCGACAATGTCCGCCACGGCCACGGCCTGAATGCTGCACCGGCCGGCCTGAAATCCCGCCATGGCGAGGAGTTCGCCGACCGGTTCGGACTGGGGTTCTCGGCCCAGGACCGCGAGGAGAACATTCGCCGGATCGGCGCCGTGGCGAGACTCTTCTGCGACGCCGGGCTGATCGCGGTTACGGCGTTCATCAGCCCTTATCGGGCCGACCGGGCAGGGGCTCGAGCGTTGATCCCGGCGCCCGACTTCGTCGAGATCTTTGTCGATGTCCCCCTGGATGTGTGCGAAGCACGCGACCCCAAGGGACTCTACAAGAAGGCCCGGGCGGGTGAAATCAAGGGGTTCACCGGTATCGACGCCCCCTACGAACAGCCGGAAAACCCGGAACTGGTGCTCGACGCCGACGCGAAATCGGCCGAGATGCTGGCCGACGAGGTGATCGCGTACCTGCGGGCGACCGACAAGATCGCCATGGGGTCCGAATCGGCGGTTGGTGCCACGTAGGAATCGAGTTCGAAAACGACCAGTTGGGGCAGAGTGAGTTCGACTGCGCTACCGGTCTACCGCTGGATCTACCGATCAAAACCCCTCTAACGGGCCGTTTCGCGAAAATTTCTTCGGCGGCTTGCGACAAATGGCGGTTCGGCGGCCAATAGGTTTCCAGAGAGGCGGTTCTCTCTCGGAAAACATCAGAGACGGTATTCATTCAAAGGGAAAGATCATGAAACGCTGGATTCTCGGATTGGCTGCATTGATGGTACTGGTAAATGCTGGACAGGTTCAGGCGAGTGCAGGAAATGACGTTGTGCCCGAACCGTCGACCGTCGTCATTTGGTCGGTGCTGGCAGCCCTCGGCGTGGCTTACACTTGGTGCCGGCGGAAACGCTGAACTGTAGCGAGCACAGACCTCCATACGCGGATCCTGCCGAAAAATCGACGAACGTCGTGTGGCCCGGGTTCTGGCTGTCGCTGCCCGTGTTGCACTCGAAGGCACGCTGCGAACGGCTTGCATGCGAGCCTCCAATTCATAGCCCCTGCCGATGCATGACCGAGTTGATCGCAAATACGTATCCACGGATGGCAAGATGGCGTGGATGCGCGGTATACGCAAGTCAATCCCCCCCAGAAAGTCGAGGGTGCTAGTTGACTTGTGGGGTATTGGGGAATAAACTAGGTACTCCTTGGCGAAGGCACGGTCGCCTTTGCGAAGGGAGTTTCGGTTGAACGAAAGGACCCCGTCCCGAGCGCCGCAAGCAGGTTCACACTTCGGAGAGTTCCCACCACACGTTTAGCAGAATTCCCACCCCCCAGGTTTGGCAGTCATTCAACCGTTCCCTGGCTATCGGTTGTTCGCTCTGCGCGCATCCCGAGCGGTCGGCACGGTTGGTGAGATTTCGGAAATCCGCGGTGATTGACCACTTTGAGTGGCAGGAACACAGCCCGGACATGCCGATTCGGAAAAGGAGAAGAGAAAAGATGCCTATCGCAGACCGCGATACGTTTGTCAGCGGCGCGGAGCCGACCATTTATCCGAACGATTTGTTCGACGTCGCCCGAGATGGCCGGCCCGATCATCGGTGGTGGGTCCTCCACACGAAATCTCGCCAAGAGAAGGCGATTGCCCGAGAATTGCGCGAATGGCGCGCGCCGTACTATCTGCCGCTGGTTGAGAAAACAACCGTTTATCCTCGACGGAGAGTGACTTCGTACATTCCATTGTTGCGAAGCTACATTTTTCTGTACGGGTCGGAAGACGACCGGAACCGCGGCCTGAAAACGAACCGCGTTGTGCAGATTCTCGCCGTGCCCGACCAAGACGAAATTCGAGAGGATCTTCACCGGCTCTACCGGTTGATCGCTTCTGGTGCGCCGCTGACCGTCGAAAGTCGATTTCGCCCGGGCCATTGTGTTCGCATTCGGCGAGGGCCTTTTGCGGGACTTGAGGGCACGGTGATGAAACGTCGGGACGAGACGCGGTTGATCGTGAGTGTCAACTTCCTGCAACAGGGAGCTTCCGTCGAGATTGAAGACTTCATGCTGGAGCCGATCGATACGGCTTGCTACGTCTCGAAGGGCAACATTGAGGATCGACACGGCTCACTATGTCTCGAAGGGCAACATTGAGGATCGACACGGCTCACTATGTCTCGAAGGGCAACATTGAAGTGAAAGTGATTGAGCGGGTGCCGATTTGAAAGAAGCGAGCAACCTGCACTGTTAGAAGTAGGGATTTTGGATTGCCACCCATTTCTCTGACGATTTGCCGGAAGAAAAGACGGGAGACCACCACGATGCACCCCGAGCCAACTGTCTTTGTGGTCGACGAAGATGCGTCGATCTGCGAACTTGTCGTGGATCTTTGCCGGACGTTGGACGTACGTTGCGAGGCGTACACGTCGGGCTTGACGTTCCTGGACGAGTATGACGGCAGTTCTGACGGTTGTCTGGTCGTTGAGGCCCGAATGATGGGAGCCAGTGGTCTGCAGATTCAGCGGCGGCTGGTTTCCGAGAAAATTCCCTTGCCGGTGATTGTGATGACGGAGCGGGCAAACATCCCGATGGTTGTGGCGGCGATGCGAAACGGGGCAATCGAATTCCTCGAGAAGCCTTTCCGTCAACACAGAATGTGGGAGGCAATCCAGGAAGCGCTTCGCCTGGGCCGTGAGCGATCACGTATGCGCCGACGCCGCAAGGAGTTGAATCGTCTTCTCGATAACTTGACGGCCAGGGAGCAGGAGGTGCTCCAAATGCTTCGCACAGGAAAGGCAAATCGAGGCATTGCCGAGAAAATGGGTGTGTGTGTGCGGACGATCGAGATGCATCGGGCCAAATTGATGACGAAGCTCGAAGTAAGGACTCTGCCGCACCTGGTAATGGTGGCGGAACTCGCGGCCGAGCCGTCGTCCGATAATGAGAAGGTGTCTCTGGTGGGCCCCGGACGGCATATCCACTCACGGATCGATCCGGGCGACTCCTATGGAACACCCGCGGATTCCCTCGTGAAGGCCAAGTTCATGACCGAGTGACAGGCAGTGCGTCTTCTGGCCGAATAGGGGCCGTCGGCCACCGAATCGACTCAGTTGACAGGGGCCGTGCTTGCAGGAGTTCCGCTGGCCGGGGTAGTGTGCGTGGTTGCCCGTGAAGAAGTGCGGATAACCACATCCAGGATTCGCAGGACCGCATGACAGTTGCGGAGTAAGAGGAAAGCACTCGGTTTTTGGCAAGAACTTCCGCAATCCCGCAAGAATATTGCGGTCCGGCTATTGCCCCCCGCTTGCGTTGCTACCATACTAGACCCACCTGCATGGAGGCGTGGGGTCATCTCGAAACGGAGTTTGTCCGATGTGCAGAGATTGTTCACAGCCACGAAGGGATGCGACGCAGGTTGCATAAGCCAAGGGGACGGAGTCTATCCACTTAGGTCGGTGTGGGTGGCCATGGCAGGCTTCGCGGGACCGAACGACACCTACGGAGTAAAGAAAAAGCATCCGGTGTTTGGCAGAAACATTCGGAATCCCGCGAGATAATTGCGGTCTGGCTATTGCCCCCCGTTTGATCTGCCACGATAATGCTGGACTGGCCCGCGCGGGATCGCGGTGTCATCTTGAAACGGAGTTTGTCCGATGCGCAGAGATTTCTTACAGCCACGAAGGGATGCGACGGAAGTTGCATAAGCCAAGGGGACGGAGTCTACCCGGGCGAGTTGCTTTGACGTACTGCTCTGATCCGTTCTGATGGAATCTCAAACAGCACTGAACTGTCTGGAACAGGCGGTCCTGCTGATCTCCGTCGCGCTCAGTCTGCTGCTGACCGCGTGGATCCGCAAGGGGGCGCTATGGATAGGTTTTGTCGACCGTCCGGACGACCGCCGTAAGCTCCACGAACAGCCGATACCGTTGGGTGGGGGGTTGGCGGTCTACTTGACGGTAGCGACCGTCCTCGGCGTCTTGCTGCTCATTCCGGGCAGACTGCACGAACTCCTCTGGTCGCGATGTCCGGACCTGCCCGCGCTGCTGGTGGCCAGCGGGGTGCTCATGGTCATCGGATTGATTGACGACTACGTCGGATTGCCGGGCAGACAGAAACTACTCGGCCAGATTCTGGTAGTCCTCGGGTTATTGCTGGTGGCTGACGGGCTGGTCGTGAATCGAATCGAGATAATGGGCCGCGTGATCGAACTCGGTCCGTTTGCCTTGCTCTTGACGGCCTGCTGGTTGCTCGGCGCCATCAATGCCCTGAACCTGTTGGATGGGATTGACGGTTTGGCGACCATGGTGGGGATTATTTTGAGTTGCACGATCGCGCTGATGGCCGTGTTGACCGGTCACATGGCAACCGCGATTGTCGCGTTTGTGATGGTTGGCAGTCTCGCCGGGTTCTTCCGCTACAACTTTCCTCCGGCAAAGATGTTTCTTGGGGACGCGGGTAGCATGTTGATTGGATTCTTCCTGGGAGTCCTTGCCATCCAAGGGTCGCTAAAAGGGGCGGGGACGGCTTTGCTGTCGGCTCCGCTGGCGATCTGGGCCATCCCCATCTTCGACTCTGGCACGGCCGTTCTGCGACGGAAGCTGACCGGCCGCAGCATTTTCGCGACGGATCGGGCCCACCTGCATCACCGACTGATGCAGCTTCTTGGCAACAATCGAAGGGTGCTCGCGTTTGTGGCAGTTTGCTGCATCATGACTTCGCTGGCTGCCCTGATCGGTGTCGCTGTGAAAAGCGATCTGGTTGCCATGATCGCCTGTTTTGCGATCTTTTTCGTTCTCGTGGCTACCGGTATTTTCGGGCGAACAGAGTTCTTGCTGCTGACAAACCGGTTACGCACGTTTGGCGGGACCTTTGTGTCGCCAACTCGCCGAAAGCAGAAACAACACGGATCTGCTATCGTCCGAATACATGGTTCGCGGCGATGGGAAGGGCTTTGGGCCGAATTTGTCGAATCGGCCGGAACCTCGTTCATTCGGGAGATCCGCCTGGAAATAGATTACTCGGGTGAACACGAGACGTATGAGGCGTTTTGGCGACCAGCGGAAGCCGATTCAGAAGATCGGTGCTGGGAAGTGAGACTGCCGATTCTCGTAGCCAATCGTCCCCTGGCACACTTGGCAGTCGTTGGCGAACGCAATGGGCTTTCTCCGTTTGAAGAGATTCGTCGGTTGCTGGAGCTTGTTGAACCTTTCGAGAAGGAACTACAGGCGGATTCAGACGACCGCACCATGCAATCGGTACCGGCGGGATTCTCCCTGCTGAAAGGGAAGCGACACGCAACGAGAGTTGCGAGTCCCGCGGGGAGGCGACCCAAGTGAGTCGACGGATTTCGGGGCGAGGTTGCACCGCAAGGGGTGCGTGCAGTTCTGTTGAGGGCTTGGTGGTATCTCAGTTCGGACAAGCAGTTCGCTCCCGATCTGAAGTGAGTTCAGACATGATGGAACGTGCGAATAGTGAGGGTGATTACTATGGTAACTGAGCCGACTGTTTTCGTGGTTGACAGTAATGCCGAGGACCGCGCAGTTGTCGCCAAGCTTGCCGAACAGATGAGCTTGTCTTGTAAGGAATACAAATCGGGCCAGGACTTCTTAGCCGAATACGAGCAGTCCTGGCCGGGTTGTCTTGTGGTGGAAGTCAGGATCCCGGACGTCGGCGGCTTGCAGATCCAACATGCTCTGGCTCGAGACGGTGCGCCGCTGCCAGTGGTTTTCCTGACCGGATACGCTGATGCTCCAACCGCCGTGCGAGCGATGCGGGCTGGAGCCGTGCAGTTTCTGGAGAAACCGTCCAACGATCACACCTTGTGGGATGCGATCCAAGAGGCGATCGCTTTGGATGCTCAACTCCGACGCGAACACGCAGAACACCAGGAACGGGAAGAAGTCCTCGGGCGTCTGACGGAGAAGGAATATCAAGTATTGGAGTTGGTTCTCGACGGCAAGTCAAGCCAACGGATCGCCAAGGAACTGGACGTGTGTGTACGGACGGTCGAGATTCGACGCTCTTCGATGATGAAGAAGCTGGAAGTTCGATCGGTGCCGGAACTTCTGAAATTCGCGGCAACTGTGATCCGCGGAAACTTAGGGAACGAAGAGTATCTGCAGAGCCCCTGGCACGATGGCTCACCGCTACTTCGGCCCCATCGCGAGCCGGTGGCCGGGATTGCCAGACGCGGTAATGGAAATGGAAACGGACGGTGAATCTAGCGGTCCTCGTAGTATCAGCCGAGTAAGCATCGTGAAACCACCGACATCCCGAATATCGAACACCCTGCCGGTGAACTCATGGCCGTTGCTGGCATGGGTCGTATTGGCCGGCCTTGTCGCATGGTCGTATGGCGAGGCACTCGGCGGGAGTGCTCACCGTTGGTGGAACGAGCCAGACTACCTCTACGGCTTTCTGGTGGCACCGTTTGCCGTGTTTCTGCTGTGGCGTCGGCGGGACATGTTTCAGCCGACGGGCCAACGGGGGAGTTGGTGGGGGCTGGTGCTGCTTGCGCTGGCAGCCGCGATTAGGTGTGCATCCGCCTATTTTAACTTTGCTTTGCTGGAGCCGTTGTCGCTGATCCCTTGCCTGGCGGGAATTGTGCTATTGGTCGGCGGATGGTGGGCGATGCGATGGACATGGCCATCCATTGTGTTCCTGGTCTTCATGGTACCGCTGCCCGGATTCCTTGCCGAAGCCTTGAGCCATCCACTTCAACGTGTTGGGACGATTGTCGGCACGTACGTGATTCAAGGCTTGGGGATCCCCTCCGTGGCCCGGGGAAACGTTATCATTCTCAGCGGGGGTACAGAGCTTGGGGTCGCCGAGGTATGCAGCGGCTTGCGGATGTTGATGTTGTTTGCCGCCGTATGCACAGGTGCTGCGTTGATGTCGCGCCGCAACGCCATCGAGAAGGCGGTGATCATCCTGAGTGCTGTGCCGATTGCGGTATTCGCCAATGTGACACGAATTGCCGTAACGGCTACGCTCTACGCATGGGCAAGCGACGAACTGGCTAAGGCCGTATTTCACGACCTGGCAGCGTTCCTCATGCTGCCGATGGCGTTCCTGCTCTTGTGCGGAGAGATGCTTCTGCTGGACAAGCTGTTTCTCGATCCTGAGCCGGAAGGCCCGATGCCGATACGCGTAACCACGGAAACGGCCTCCGACAAGATCTAACGCGGCACAATGGAAGGCCGCAGAACGGTTTCCAAGCTGTCGCGATCTTATTTCGGGAAGTAGAATACACCCATGTCTGACAGGAATGATTCATTGCCATTGAGCAACTTGCCAAGCCCCGGTGGACCGGTAACGCATTCTCCGGTCTCCGCTGGCTACACAGTTGACTCGACGGAGAGTGGACTCTCTCCGGCAGCAGCGCCTCACATGTCCTCATCTTCAGCCATGTCGGCGTACTTGCACTCGCTGCGACGTCGTTGGTTGCTTGTCACATGCATCGCCGTGCCGTGTGCCGTGTGGGCAGGGCTGGCCGTGGCGTGGGCAACTTCGGGCGACCAATACACAGCCACGGCGTTGCTCCGCATCAAGTCGTCGGAAGGTACCGTCATTGCGAACAGAGGGACTCAAGAGTCGTTTTCCGTCTACAAGGCAACCCAGCGCGTGTTAATCACAAGTGATTTAGTGATCGCGGCCGCGCTAGACAAACTAAGAGATACCAAGCTTCCGATTGTCCAGCAAAACGAAAACAACCCGGAACGTGCGATTGCGGACGGACTGACAATAGTCTTTCCGGAAAACGCCGAGATTCTGCGAGTGAGCTTTACCAGCAGCGATCGTGGCGAGACGGCCAAGCTGGTAAATGCCGTGGTCGAAGCGTACATGAGCGAAGCGGTAAATACCAATCAGAACGAGAAAAAGGGGCGACTCAAAAACCTCGAAGTGGTTTTCGTGAGCAAGAGCAACGAGCTGCGCGAAAAGCAGAATACTCTCAAGGGGCTGGTGGATCAACTTGGGCTCGCAGACAGTACTGCCATTCGCCTGAGCCAACATACGGCGGTGCAATTGCTGGGCGAATACCAGAGGCAGATCATGGCGATATCCTTTGATCTGTACACTGCGCAAGTCAAGTGCGACCTCGCCAAGGCGGCGGTATCGAAAACCGTCGACGACATTGATGTCTCCGAGAAGGAGTTGGATTCCCGAACGGCGTCGGATTCGACCAGTAGCCAGATGTTCTTTCAACTGACTCAGCTCGAACAGTTGCTGGAAGTAACGGAGTCGGTCGACCTGCAAGGTCAACGGACGGAGGAACTCCGAGGCCAACTGAAGGAGATTAAGGAACTCTACGAAGCTCGACGCAACGAGTTACTTACCCGGCTAAAACATGGTAGGCACGAGGAGTCCCGTGTGGCGGTGGCCCGGTTGGAGAGCCAGATTCAACTCCTCAAGACCCAGATGCAAATGTTTGAGCAGAAGCTCGTCGAGCAACGACAGGAAGTCGCGAAGTACGGCGGGTCTTCTTTCGATGTTGATATGATGAAGGACGAGATCGAAGATATCAAGGGCGTTCTCGCTAGGGTCAGCGAAAGGATTCAGGTCATGAAGATCGAGTCTCTGAAGCCCTTCAGAGTATCGTTGATGCAGAAGGCCTCGCGACCAAAGACTCCGGACGACAACCCGCGCCTGGCAAAAACTGCCCTGGCGACGCTGATGGGGCTGATGCTACCCGCGTTCGGCATTGTCTGGTGGGAAAACCGCACGCATCGCATTAGTTCGTCCACGGAAGTATCCAACGGACTTAGTCTGTCGGTGCTCGGGTCCGTGCCGCTCGTTCCCCGACGGTTTGTCGGCGCGTCGGATTCTTCATCCGTCGCCGGCAAGTATTGGCATTCACTGCTTGCCAAGTCCGTTGATGGAATCGTGGCCATGTTGCTCTGCGGCGACGAACGGGAACAAGACAAGGTGATTCTGGTTTCCAGCGCAAGCGCCGGCGAGGGAAAGACGACACTCGCAGTCCAACTCGCCATGAGTCTCGGTAGGTCCGGCCGGCGCACGATGCTGATCGATTTCGACCTCTATAAACCGGCAATCCACAAGGTGTTCGGTCTTCAGATGGAGCCGGGGGTCGGCGAAATCCTCAGCCACGAAAAGGAGTTGGAGCAAGTAGTACAGCCGTCTCTCCACGATAACTTATCGGTGATTACGGCGGGCCGTTGGAACAAGAACGTCACGGAGGTGCTGAGCAACAGCGTGTCGTCGGCGTTGTTCGAGAAGCTCCGTGCAGATTACGAGTTTGTCATCGTCGACACCGCACCAATCCTTCCTTCAGCAGAGACGCGGCTTGTCGGCCAATACGTGGACGGAGCCATTCTGTCGGTCCTGCGAGACGTTAGCCAGGCCCCCAAGGTCCTGGCCGCAAGCGAGTTGCTCGCAAGGTTCGGTATTCGCTCCCTGGGGGCCGTCGTTACCGGTGCCGGTGAAGCGGTGTACTACGACTACAAGTGACAACGTGTCTGCCGTCCACCCGTTAAGTAACGTACTGAATCGACAACTCATTCCTGTCTCACCGCGAGCGTGTCCACCATGGGAGTAACCATTCGTTTCCTCGTCGCGTGTATCGTCGTCGTTCTCATCTACGCGACGACCTCCATGCTGCGCGAAGGAGGGTCGGCAGGGGGAGTGAGGCCGCTTAGGAAGGACTTGCAGGAGTTGCCCTTGTCTCTCGGGGAGTGGGAAGGCGAGGAAGGGGAGTTGGACCCCGAGATATTCCAGAAGACGGGAGCCGTCGACACCATCGACCGCACGTATCGAGATGCAGCAGGACACCAGGTAATCCTTCACAGCGCCTACTGGGACGAATACGGAGTGGGGCCACCTCACGACCCACACGTCTGCTATCCGGGCGCAGGCTATCGGATCACCCATGAGAAAGACGTCCTGCTCGACGGACCGAACAAATCCACCTGCCGGGCACGCCTGCTAACCTTAGCTCTGGACGGCCGGGTGGAGTATGTCCTGTACTGGTACCAACACGGCGATAGCGTTTTCGTCGACCGTGCCGGGCTGCGGAAGTCCCGCCAGAAGTGGCGTGGCCGGAAGGTTTGGCCACCCGTCTTCAAGGTGATGCTTCAAACCGACGGCACGGGAGCGGAACAGGCCGTCAAACGACTTCAAAGTATTGCTGAACCCACGTTCGGTTGGACGCAGGAACTCTAGCGACCCAGAGGCTTTCGAGAGATCTATTCTCGTTTTGAATTCCTAGGTTACGATGCAAGAAGAAACTCAGACTGTGTGTGTCCCCACTTCGTCACCGAAAGCGGGAGATTCCCTGCAAAGTCCATCCACTCCCCCTGACCCCGGTGTCCTGGTGATACAGCCCTCGTCCGGCTGGCGGGCGATCGACTTTCGCGAGTTTTGGCGTTATCACGAGCTGCTGTTCTTCCTCACCTGGCGTGACGTCAAGGTCCGTTACAAGCAGACCGTCTTGGGCGCCCTTTGGGCGATCATCCAACCGGTGATGACGATGATCGTCTTCACGATCTTCTTCGGCCGGCTCGGCGGCATGTCGCAACACACCACGGTCGCCTACCCGATCTTTGTCTACGCGGCCCTGTTACCCTGGCAGTTTTTCTCCGGCTCGGTGAGCAAGAGTGGACAGAGCCTGATTACCAGCGCCAATCTGCTCACCAAGGTTTACTTCCCCCGACTGATCATCCCCTGTGCGTCGGTAGGCGGTTTGCTCGTCGACTTCGCCATCTCGTTCGGCGTGATGGTGCTGTTGATGTTCTACTATGGTGCCGTGCCGACGATCAACATACTGTTCGTGCCCGTGCTGGTGATGGGCACGATCCTGGCCGCGTTGGGCGTGGGCACGTTTCTGTCGGCCTTGGCAGTGGCTTACCGCGATTTCCGTTACGTGATCCCTTCATGGTCCAACTGTGGATGTTTGCCAGCCCAGTAGCCTATCCCTACAGCGTCATCCCCGAACGCTGGCAGTTAGTCTACGCCCTGAACCCCATGGCCGGTATCATCAGCGGCTACCGGTCAGCCATGCTGGGCGAACCGTTCCGCTGGGCTGAGATGGCCATCTCGTTCCTCGTGGCCGCGGTGCTGTTTTCCATCGGGGCCGTTTACTTTCGCCGCATCGAACGTCGTTTCGCCGATATCGTCTAATATCCCCCCTCTCCCTCCGGGAGAGGGTCGGGGTGAGGGCCTTTGGAAATCAAAGCGAGCCCAACCCCCCCACTACCACCGAAGACCGACCATCGCATGACCCAACCCACCATCCGCGTCGAAAACCTCGCCAAGCAGTACCAGATCGGTGCTCAAGAGAAGGGCTACGGCACCTTCCGCGAGGCAATCATGGACCTGGCCGCCGCCCCGTTCCACCGCTTCCGCCGCCTCGCCGGTCGCAGCCACCAGCACGAAACCTTCTGGGCGCTGCGGGACATCTCCTTCGACGTCCAGCCCGGCGAAGTCGTTGGCATCATCGGCCGCAACGGCGCCGGCAAGAGCACGCTGCTAAAAGTTCTCTCCCGCATTACCGAACCGACCGAAGGCCGGGCCACTGTTCGCGGCCGCGTGGGCAGCCTGCTGGAAGTGGGCACCGGCTTCCACGCCGAGTTGACGGGCCGAGAAAACGTCTTCCTCAACGGCGCCATCCTGGGCATGAGCCGCGTGGAGATTAAGAGCAAGTTCGACGAGATCGTCGCCTTCGCCGAGGTCGAAAAGTTTCTCGACACACCCGTCAAACGCTACTCCAGCGGCATGAAAGTCCGCCTCGGTTTCGCCGTCGCTGCCCATCTGGAGCCGGAGATTCTGATCGTCGACGAAGTCCTCTCGGTCGGCGACGCCTCCTTCCAGAAGAAGTGCCTCGGCAAGATGAACGAAGTCTCGGTCGGCGGCCGGACCGTGCTCTTCGTCTCGCACAACATGCAGGCCGTGCGTTCGCTTTGCAGTCGGGCCGTCATGCTACACGAGGGCAAGCTTCTCGAAGATGCCGAAGTGAACGAGGTCGTCGACACCTACCTGAGCACGGCCCTGGCCACCAAGACCAACCAAACCTGGGACACCCCCGAGTCGGCCCCAGGCAACGAGTGGATCCGCCTGCACAAGATGCGCATCGTCCCGGCCGATGGCTCCGACCCCAACGAAATGGGCCTCGAAACCCCCTTTGCCGTCGAGTGCTGCTATTGGAATCTCAAAGCTGATACCCACCTCAATCTGAGCATGCAGCTGTATAATGGGGAGAATGTTTGCGTCTTCGCCACCAACACGGGTAACGAACGACGTTGGCACGGCCAGGCCTTTCCGGCGGGCCTCTTCCGTAGCGTTTGCCATATCCCGGCCAATCTCCTTAACGACGGAAGCTACCGTGTCAAGATGATGTTCGTCAAGGATCGATCTCGGCCGGTGTGCGTGCTCAACGATGTTCTGATATTTGATATCCACGAATACGAACGCGGCGGCAATTGGTTCGGCAAGCGCCCCGGTGCCGTCCGCCCGGTGCTCGATTGGACTACGGAACGCATTTCCGCCGACAGGATTGAAAAATGCTAGGTGTTCGAAGATTGCTGCGTCGTGCGGTACGGTCATACCGTTGGCGGATTTGTCACCGTTGGCGAATTCGTCGGCGGAGGAAAATTAAGCTGTTTGGCATTGGGCGCAATAAGACAGGCACCACTTCGCTCGCTACCGCGATGCATGATCTGGGCTATATCTGTGCTCCACAACGACCTTTTGAACTTCTGTTTGACGATTGGGTGGATCGTCGATTCGACCGCATACTCAAACTATGCCGTAACTACGAAGCATTTCAAGATACTCCTTTCAGTCTGCCCTATACGTATCAGGCTCTCGATCGGGCTTTCCCTGGCAGCAAGTTCGTGCTCACCGTTCGCGATAGTGCGGAGGCCTGGTACCGCTCCGTGACCCGATTTCACAGCCGTCTTTTCGGCGGCGGTGAGATTCCGACCTCGCGGATGCTGCGCGAAGCCGCTTACTGCTACCCGGGATGGATGCTCAAGGTGGTGCAGGGAGTGTATCATACTGATCCGGAAAACCTTTACGACCGCGACGCGCTCATGCGCACGTATGAGAGACACAACGAATCGGTGGTGGACTACTTCGTAAATCGACCTGACGATCTGCTTGTCCTGAACGTGGCCAGTAGCGGTGCATACGCGATGCTCTGTGAGTTCCTCGGGCAGCCATGCACCACGCAAGACTTTCCGTGGAAGAATCAAACCGATCACATAGCCGTTCGTGCGGTAAGTACCGCAGCTCCCAAATCAGCTTCGACGCCATAGCCGCTTCCACCCTTCCCGCTTCGTACTTGCAGTGCTCAA
Organism: Candidatus Nealsoniibacteriota bacterium; assembly: GCA_013202865.1. GTDB lineage: Bacteria > Planctomycetota > Planctomycetia > Pirellulales > Thermoguttaceae > JABMRB01. Next base: position 15,944 of record JABMRB010001404.1, read on the forward strand.
CTCGTGACCCGATCCTGTTGGATCTCTCGGCAACTGCAAATGGGGAGTACGATTTGCCTCCGCACAGCATGAGAGAAGTAGCCATCTGGGGTGCCGGTGGCCAAGCACAGGTTGTCGCGGACATCATCCGTACGGGAACGGTTTGCGAGCCACGTTGGCACGGGCGAGCCTTTCCCGCGGGCCTCTTTCGCAGCGTTTGCCACATTCCGGGCAACCTGCTTAACGAAGGCAGCTTCCGCATCAAGATGATGTTCGTCAAGGACAAGTACCGGGCCGTGTGCGCGCTCGACGACGTCCTTGTGTTCGATGTTCATGAATACGAACGTAACAGCAATTGGTACGGCAAGCTGCCCGGCGCGGTGCGGCCGATGTTGGAATGGTCAACGGAACTAGTCCCGAATGCCGTGGCAACGCCGCCGAGCGAAGTTAATTAACGCCTCACGGGGCAGTTGACTGAACGATCTCGATCGGTTTCTGGTGCAATTGCCAACAGAGAAAAGAGTCAATCGCCAGTAATTATGCGGCTAGGAATCATGCAACCGTACTTCTTGCCGTACCTTGGCTACTTCCAACTGATGGCAGCAACGGAGAGGTTTGTCCTGCTCGACGACGTCAACTACATAAAGGGCGGCTGGATCAATCGCAACCGCATTCTTCTTGACGGTGAAGCTAGGTGGCTGACAATGCCGCTGGCAAAGGCGAGTCCCAACAGGCTTATCTGCGATATAGAGATTGAATCGGGCGCGGCCTGGAAACTGAAGATGCTGCGTTCGGTAGAGGCCGCGTATGGAAAAGCCCGATTCTTCACTCAGGCGTTCGCGATCCTAGAGGAGATTCTCACGACCAGCGAGATTGGCCTATCCCGGTTCCTTTATCGGTCGCTTTCAATCCTTAGTGACAATTTGGGTATGGACTCGGAAATCGTGCAGACTTCGGCCGTTTATCCCAATCGCGAATTGCCCGGGGCCAGACGGGTTCTTGATATCTGCCTGAAAGAAACAGCCAATATCTATGTTAATGCCCCGGGAGGAAAGGGGTTGTACGACCCCGATCTATTCCGGCGGGCGGGAGTAGAATTGCAGTTTCTCAGCCCGATTCTACCTCCGTATGCCCAGAATACGAAAGAGTTCGTGTCGGGGCTTTCCATCATCGACGCATTGATGTGGAACACCCCGGAGGAGGTTCTCACGATGATTCAGCAGTACGAGCTTTCAAAATGACGGGCATCGGCGGTTATCTGGAATGGGAGTTGGTTCGAGGGACTCAAAGCCTGCACTCCGGCGATTGCCTCGCCCTGAAGAGCGGTCGTGCATGCGTCCGTTGTTTGGTAGGCTCTTTGGCCAAGATTGCTACGCGAACATCGTGCGCGAAAAGGGTGTGACCGAAACCACGTGTTTTCCTGCTTACCGCCAGGGCGAAATTCGGGCAATGACAACGCAGGTGATGGCGCCTTGGTCCAATGAACGGAAACCGCAAATGTACGAAGAAGCAATCTTCTTGATGGGCATGGCACGTTCGGGCACGAGTTGGGTAGGGCAGATCTTTGATAGCTGTCCGGAGGTCCGATATCGATTTCAGCCCTTGTTCGCCTACCAGTTTCGTGAACGAGATTTCTCGAAGGAATTGCTGCGAGAGATTTATCTCTCCCGAGATCCGTTTGTCTGCCAAAGGAACTTGGCGGAGTTCCTGGCAAATGAGCAGGATTACGCACCATTCACGAATGTCGACGACCCGACGACGATGGTTCTTAAGATGATTCGGTTTCACCATTTAGTGGAACGCATAATCGAGGATAGTGCAGTGGTCTATCTGGTGCGACATCCTTGCGGGGCGATCAATTCGTGGCTGAATTCGCCTGAGTGTAAGGTTCGAGACAACCCTGAGGAATGGCGTACAGGCGAAAAGAAAAAGGAAGGGGAAAGAAACAGATCGGGCATACGCGAATACTGTGGCTTTGACGATTGGAAGACTGTAACACTAGACTATCTGCGTTTGGCGGAACGATTCCCCGATCGCTGTAGAATTCAATCGTACGAGGCAATGGTCGACGATACGCTAGGAGAAACGCAGGCCTTGTTTGATTGGTGTGACATACCTTTCACCGAGCAAACACAGCAGTTCATCGAGCTTAGCAGGCGTTCACATTCCGACGATCCCTATGCAGTCCTGAAGGATTCGCGTCGCGTAAGCAAGCAATGGGAACGCCAGTTGGAACCCCAGATCCGCGACGTGATTATCGGCGAGGTCACTGGTACGCCGCTGGAAAGGTTTGTGTAGTGCGCTGCTTTGTCTTGGGCTTTCTCCGGGAAAAGGAATGAATGAAACAACGTGTGACCCACAGTAGTGCAGAGTTGGCCATCTTCGGCGGAGATCTCGATTTCCGGGAGCCCCTTCACGTGGGTCGCCCCAACCTGGGTAGCCGCGAGGCGTTTCTCGCTCGGATCAACGACATGCTCGACCGCGACTGGTTGACCAATAATGGGCCGTTTGTCCGGGAGTTTGAGCAGCGGATTGCCGACATGGTGGGCGTGAAGCATTGCGTGGCGATGTGCAACGCGACCATCGCGTTGGAAATCGTCACCCGGGCGCTGGAGCTAACCGGCGAGGTGATTGTCCCGTCGTTTACGTTCATTGCAACCGCCCACGCTTTGCAGTGGCAGCAGATCACGCCCGTCTTCTGCGATATCGATCCCCGCACGCACACCATCGACCCCGCGCGCGTGGAGGAACTGATTACGCCACGCACCACGGGCATCATCGGCGTGCATACATGGGGGCATCCGTGCGACGTGGAGGCATTGACCGAGATCGCCCGACGCCGCGGGCTGACGCTGATGTTCGACGCGGCCCACGCTTTCGGCTGTACGCACCAGGGCCAGCCGATCGGCCGGTTCGGCGCGGCCGAGGTGTTCAGCTTTCATGCCACGAAGTTTTTCAACAGCCTCGAAGGCGGGGCCGTGATGACCAACGACGACGATCTGGCCGCCAAGATGCGACTGATGAAGAATTTCGGTTTTGCCGGGCCCGACAACGTCGTCTACATCGGCACCAACGGCAAGATGACCGAAGTATCCGCGGCAATGGGCCTGACTTCGCTGGAAAGCCTGGAAGCGTTTCGCCAAACGAATCGAGGCAACTACGAGGCGTACCGTCGCCACCTGCAAAGCGTGGCCGGGCTGCGACTTATGGAGTACGACGATCGCGAGAGCAACAATTTCCAGTATATCATTTTGGAAGTCGACGAGTCGGCGTGTGGCCTAAGCCGCGACCAGTTGCAGAAGGTATTGCAGGCCGAGAACGTGCTAGCCCGTCGCTATTTCCATCCCGGTTGCCACCGCATGGAGCCGTATCGGTCGTACTATCCCCACGCCCACCTGTTGTTGCCCGCCACCGAATCGGTATCCAGTCGCGTCCTCGTGCTTCCGACCGGAACGTCGATCGGTTCCGACGATATCGAGACGATCTGCCAGATCATCGCCACGGCCATCGCCCATGCGGACGCGGTGAAGGCACAACTGGCCACCACCCCTGAGATCGCCATCGAGGACGCATTGTCGTCCGCTCCCGCCCATCCGATTCGAGGTGAATTATGAAAGTAAGCGTCTGCATGATCACCTACAACCACGAGCCGTTCATCGCCCAGGCGATCGAGAGCGCGCTGATGCAGGAAACCGATTTCGACTACGAGATCGTCATCGGCGAGGATTGTTCGACGGATGGTACTCGGGAGATCGTGCGCCAATACGCGCAGAAGTACCCAGACACAATTCGGGCGATGTTGCAGGAGAAGAACACCGGGGGGAAACAGAATTTCTCGAAAAGTCTGGCTGCCTGCCAAGGTGAATACATCGCGTTGCTCGAAGGCGACGACTATTGGACCTATCCACAGAAGCTGCAAGAACAGGTGAAACTGCTGGACGTGCATTCCGAGTACTCGATGTGCTTTCACAACGTGTATCAAGAGTCCTCTAATGGCCGGCGAGTTGATCGGATGGAGCGGTTTTTGCGGTCGCGAGGCCAAATATGTAAGCAGAGAATCACGCTCGATGACATCGTACGAGGATACGCCGTGCCAACCAACTCCGCGGTCGTGCGACGGGAAGTATTCCCGCTTCCGGCCATCGTGAGTCGTTCCGCTGGTTCCGATCGATTCATTTGGACTGTGGCGGCACAACGTGGCGACCTCGCATATATCGATGAACTTTGGGCCGTGTATCGGGTACATGATGGGGGTGTATTCTCCGGAATCTCAGCGATAGACAAGCTCCAGCATTTGCTGAAGAACGACCACCTAATGAATGAAATGCTGGAGTACAAGTATGACGTGCAGCTTCGCCGAAGAATGGCCGATCGCCACTATCAAATGGCGAAACTCCTGTTGAAGGATCGTCAGAAACGAAGCGCAGCAAGACATGCTTGGCGCTGCTTTCGGAATCATCCGCTACATCCTGGCCTTGCTCGGCTTCTTGTAAAGATGCTTCTGCGATGACGCTTTCCGCCGGGCCAGAGAAGCTGTCTATCCCGTGCAAGTTTCCCAAATCGCGATGATCTCCGTGACGGCAGTCGAGAACGCGTAATCGTTTCCAAGTTCTACCACATGCACATCCTCCTCCCCACATTCCTATTCCCACCCTTTTGCAGTCCTGGGTCGATGCGGCTGGGGCGGTTTGCGGGGCATTTCGCTTCGTTTGGGGGGCGGGTGACTGTGGTCACGGCGGCCATGGATGATTATCAAGCCGGATTTCCCAAGCGGCGGCATCTGGACAAGACGCTGGTCGAGAGCTTGCCGCCGGAAGTGCGGATCGTGCGGACCGAACCGGTGCGGCCGGGTCTGATCTATCATTGGCTGCACCGGCATCGGATGAGACGGCTGGTCCGATGCTGGTACTCGCCAGACATGGTCATCCGATGGCAGAGGGCGGCCGTTCGGGCATGCAAGGCCATCTGTCGGGACGATCCGGTCGACAGCATCTACACCAGTTCCAATCCGCTCAGCGGCCATCTCGTTGGAATGGCTTTGTCAAGGGCGACTGGCTTGCCCTGGATCGCCGAGTTTCGCGACCCGTGGACATGCAGCCCTTTCAGGTCGTGGGAATCGGTTTTGCATTACCGTTACGAAAGGCGCCTGCAGGCGAAGATACTTCACCACGCCACAAAGACACTGATGAATACACCCGTCGCGCGAGCCCAACTTTTGGACGAGTTTCCCTGGCTCGCCCCGGGAAAAACGGATGCGGTCACCAACAGCTTCGAGCCAAGTGAAGTGAAAGAGGCGCGCAGTAAGCCAAGCGGCAAGAGCGACTCAAAGGTGATGCTAGTGGCCCACGTGGGAACAATGCGTGGAGTATCTCCACGAAATCAAGAAGGAAAGCCAGGATTACACGGGAGAATTCGGCGGTTTCGCGACAACTGTGCGCGATATAGGCCGGTAGGAAGCGAACCACTTGGGAACAGTCCGTGGTTCTTGTTCCACGCATTGCGGGAACTGGTGGCGAGGCATCCCGAAGCGCGCGATCGCATAAGACTGGTGCTGGCGGGAAACATCGCCCTGGTAACCAACCCGGTGCGGGAATTGCGCAAGCTCGTGTCGGAAATGGGACTTGAGGGAATGGTGGAATATCTGGGCGAGATTCCCCACGAGGATGCGCTGACCTTGATGCACAATGCCGACGTGCTGCTGGTCAATCAGGAGCGTTTGCTGGACGGACGCGCCTGTCCTGTCGTGGCAGCCAAGACCTACGAGTACATGGCAATGGAAAAGCCCATCCTCGGCTTGGTGCCGCCGGGGGATACTCGGGAGTTTCTTCTGAAGTCCGGCCTGGGGGTGATTACCGCTCCGGACGACGTGTCTGAAATCGCCGGGAAACTATTTGAACTTTACCAAGAACACACCAACGGCGGCATTCGCCGGACGCCGGACCGCGAGTTCATTGAGCAGTTTCGTAGTGATCGGTTGGCCCGAAAAGTGTGGGATATCTTCGAGGAAGTGACCGGGAAGAATCGCGCACTGGCGGCAATCCATGAGTGAAAACAACGCGATCAAGGCCGGCGGGCCGGCGGGCGAGAGTCCGGGCCACGGGGTGAATCTGTCGTTTTTTTCCCGGGCGCTTGCCGCAGTGCGGCGACGCGTACGCCCACGCTTGGCGACGGCCGATCGATGCCTGAGACACATTGCCGGGCCGTCGAGCTTTCTCAGTTCGCTCTACTATGCCCTATTCTCCCGAGCATTTGGTCGGGAACACCGTGGTGTACTGGCCGGGCGGAAGCGGTTTGCCGAGGAGACGGCGCGGCCGAGGGGGAGTTCGGCTTTCTTAAGGCGCAGCACGCACCGACTCGAAAAGGGACTGTTGATGCGGCCGCGGCGGCCCGTTTTCGGGCTGGATTTCATTCGGGAGATGGTTGACTGCTACGAGCGGGCCCTGGAACTGGCCGCTGGCAGGGACTGCTGTGGCGACGCAGAACTGCAGTGGCCCCACGAAGTGCTGGCCGAATACTTCAAGGTCGTTGCGTCCCATCCGCGAGTCGATCCGCTGAAGGAGCGATTTTCCGCGTTGCCAATGCCGACAAACGGCGACGCGCGTGCTACCTGCGTGCCATACCGGCGAGACTTGTCGACTGCTTCACCGATCTCCTACGACGAACTGCTACAACTGTCGATTCATCGCCGAAGCGTCCGCTGGTTTCAGCAGAGGGCCGTCCCAAGGGAGATGATCGACAAGGCGATCAAAATCGCGGCCTTGTCGCCAAGCGCCTGCAATCGCCAGCCGTTCGAATTCCGAGTGTTTGACGACCCTGGCTGGGTCCGGAAGGTCGCCAACTCGCCGTACGGTACGAGCGGCTACGCGGACAACATTCCCGTGATGATCGTGGTAGTAGGTCAGTTACGGTGCTACTCAGAGGAGCGGGATCGCCACTTGATTTACATTGATGGGGCATTGGCATCAATGAGTCTCCTTTACGCGTTGGAGGTTCAGGGCCTGAGTTCTTGCTGTATCAACTGGCCGGACGTGGAGGAACGCGAACGGGAACTGGCCGGGCTTATGAATCTCGATCCGGATGAACGTGGCATTATGCTCATCGCGGCCGGCTATCCTGACCCAGAGGGGATGGTCGCCAGTTCCCGCAAGAAGCCGTTGGATGCCATTCGCAGGTACAACTTCGAATGATCGTCGAAGTCTGTAGATGCAGCACGCGCAACAAAGGCGCCGAGTTGATGCTGGCGGCCATCCGGCAGCATTTTCAGCAGTCCAACGGCTGCGTTCAACTGGCGGTGGAACGTTGGTTCGGAAGCTACGAGGAGCGGGTCGCCTACGGCCTGTACCACAAGCTGGGAGAAACTCGTATTGGCCGGTCGGCGCTGGCCGTGTGGTTAATGCCGCGTTCATTCAGGAAGGCGTACGGGCTCGTCCATGAAGCGGAGATTGACGCGGTATTGGATGCTTCCGGCTTTGCCTACGGCGACCAACATGGTCCAGGACCATGCGAAAAACTGGCAGCGTGTGCGAAACGATGGAAGAAACAGGGCAAGAAGGTCGTCCTTCTGCCGCAAGCGCTCGGCCCGTTCACTGCTGCCTACGTGCGTACGGCCTTCCGGCGGGCGTATGACTGTGTCGATCTGGTCTATGCCCGAGAGAACGTTTCCTACCAACACGTGAAGCAGCTTGTCGGCCGCGACGACCGTCTCCGGCTTGCTCCCGACTTCACGAACCTGGTCGAAGGGCATTTGCCGCCAGATTGTGAGTGCAAACCGCGACAAGCGTGCATTGTTCCTAACAGCCGCATGATCGAGAAGACGGAAGCTCAGGAAAGCCGCCGGTACGTGCCGTTCCTTGCGGAGTGTATTTCCGAACTCGGTCAGAAGGGCATCGAGTCGTACATCCTCATCCATGACACCGCATCCGACGAGCCTTTGGTTGAACAACTACAAGCGGCCGTTGGTCGCCCGTTGCCCGTGGTGCGAGAACCGGACCCTGCCAGACTGAAGGGCATCCTGGGCAGCGCTTACGTGGTCGTTGGGTCCCGATTTCACGCCCTGGTCGGCGCGCTCTCGCAAGGCGTCCCGTCTCTTTCGACGAGTTGGAGCCATAAGTACGAAATGCTCTTTGACGACTATCGATGTCCGGAAATGGTCCTGCCGGTTACGGCCTCTCGGGAGAAGATTCGCGAGGCCGTCGCAGGCGTGTCAGACGAGCCGAGTCGCTCAGCCGTGCTGGATCGCTTGCGGCAGGCGAGTAAGGACCAGAAGAAGGCAACCGCTGGAATGTGGCAGGAAGTTGACGGTGTTCTCGGTGTCGGCTAGCACCACCCAACGAGAAGAAGAGTTGCCCGGCAGCTCCCGAGACCCACAGCTTTTGTCTTCCGCTGAGATTGCCCGTACGGTTCAACGGGGTCGGCCCGATCGCTGCCTGTTCGTACAGTATACGGCAGAAGTCAGTGGATCAACGGTGAGCGGCCACATGATCGCCAAGGCGCTCATCGATTCCGATTGGTGTGTGGATGTGGCCTTTGGGGTGAGCGGCCCGTTCTGCTGCAAGTACGAAGAGATTGGCTGCACGAGTCACGTCGTTCCTCATGGCCAGTGGCTTGTTGGTGGAAACCTGTGGAGGTCATGCCGCTGCTGGTACCGCGAGGGCCTGGCGATGTGCCGCTTCATCCGTCTCATGCGCAGAGTGCGACCTAAGCTAGTCTACGTGAACACGATTATGGGAGTGGCGGCAGTAGCTGCCGCACGCATTCTGCGGATCCCGAGCATTTGGCACATCCGCGAACTGTTCGATGACGTCGGTGGAGAGATGATACCTCCGTCACTGGGTGGCAGGTACTTAGTTCGAAACGTGATAAGACGTTTGCCCGACCGCGTAATCGCCATCTCGCGAGCAGTCGTGGACAACATAGTGGGAGACCGCGCAACACGCAACGTGCATGTTGTTCCGAACGCCGTCGCTTCGGCGTTTTTCGAGGAGAACTGCCCGCAACGTGAATGTCGCACACGCTTGAAGGTGCCTTGCGAGGGGCCGCTGATCGGCGTGCCCGGCACGCTTCGGCCTGTCAAGGGACACGCTTTCTTTCTTGACGCGGCAGCCATTGTGGCACGCAAGTGTCCCGACTGCAACTTCGCGATTACAGGTGACGGGACCTCGAGATTTCGCGAGGAACTCCAAGAGAAAGTCGGCCGACTCGCGATTGAGCATCGCGTGCATTTTGTTGGGACAGTGCCAGACATGCGATGCTTCTACCGCGCGTGCGATCTGGTGTGCGTTCCTTCAAGGTCGGAGTCATTCGGCCGCACCGTCATTGAGGCGTTTGCGGCAGGTGTGCCGGTCGTTGCCAGTGCAGTAGGCGGGATTTGCGAGACAGTCGATCACGAAGCGACTGGCCTGCTGGTTCCTTTTGGGGACGTAGAAGGGCTCACGCGGCAACTCGTTCGACTACTCGAAGATCGGCCGTTGCGTGAGACGCTGGCTGCCCGGGCTCAACAGAAGGCCAGAGCATGCTATAGCGAAACCGTCCACGTGGACCGTATTCGGTCCGTTGTGGAAGAGGTTGCACGCGTTGATACTGACCCTCGTGCAATGGTCGCCAAACATATCGTGAGTCGTTCGGACCGCAGACGCGGTAGGCAAGAGTAGAGTCAGTCAATTCGATAGGCCGATGAAAACAGATCTAGCGAGACAGGTGCGAGGCTTTGTTAGAGACAAAGTGAAGCGTTTCTGCTACAAGGCAACGATCACTTTCCGATATCACTGCCAGCCCCGGCAACCTAAACAGGTGTTTTTCGTCATCACGCGAGCAAGGAGCGGCAGCACTCTATTCGACAGCTACCTAAACTCGGTATCGGATGTTGCTTCGGCGGGCGAAGTGCTTGGTGTCAGATTGCCCCAGGGACTTCCTCGCCGAGTTAAGTCAGAAAAGCAAGTACTTCGGCACATCTCGTATTGCCTCAACAACCTACCCGAGCGTGTCAGTGGAGCAAAACTACTGTTAGGGCAAATGCACTTGCGTGAATTGACAATTGAAGATCTTCACGTCCGATTTCCAAACGCAAAGTACCTAATCCTCTACAGGGGCTCCGTCGTAAAGAACTTTCTTTCCTGGACAATCGCGAAGCAGACGGGCAAGTGGGTCCGTGCCCAGTTCGACAAGACGATTCACATTGCCCCGGAAGACTTCCTTCAGTTTTGCAAACGCGGCGAGTTGGCGTTTCGCGAGATCCTTCAGCACGACTGGTTACGCAGCCAAGCCAGTATCGTTCGCTATGAGGACCTGGCGACCGACCAGCAGAGGGTTTTTGAACAAGATGTCTTCCCGCTCTTGGATCTTCCCGTTACGTCAGTCCATACCAGCATGGCAAAGCAGAGTCGCAGAAGACCGTGCGACGTGGTTGAGAACTACGACGAAGTCAGAGAACTGTTCGAGCAATATGGCACAATGAAACTGTCGTGGGACGAACCATACGTCGACATAGGCAACGTCGCATCTGATTGTACGTCTAAACGATAGCATGTTCTCTGCCACTGTCATTGTCGTTGCCTACCACGCCGACCGTTGGATGCCTCGCTGTGTCGAGACACTTCGGGAGGCGTTTCAGGAGCATTCGCACCTTGTCCTGGTCGACAACGGAGGCACATCCAGAATGGAAGGGCTTCCGCTGACGGAATTCGACCATCTGATCTTGCCAACCTCGGGACCGCTGGGGTTCGCGGAGGCCAACAACTTCGCGTTGCAACAGGTTGGCCTCACCCGGAAGGCCGTGTGCTTTCTGAACCAGGACACTCTCAGCACGGCCGGTTGGTTGGCTGCCTGTCTGGCCTGCCTGCGTGATCACCCCGAAGTCGGTGCCGTGTCTCCCTTGATTCGTACGTATGATGGGACTGATTGGGATCCCGCCTTTCGCGATTGTGCCAAGAAGTCGCTGGGGCTGCTTGAACGGCTGGACAACGAACAGGAGGTGCCTTCGTTTTGCGAAGTGCCAATGATTACTGCTGCGGCGATGGTGGTACGGTCTGACGTGCTGAGAGAAGTCGGTCCGTTTGACCCAATCTTCCGCAGCTATTATGAAGATTACGATCTCTGTCGGCGAATCCGGTTGGCCGGTTGGAGAGTGGGAATCTGCACGCAAGGTCGAATCGCGCACTATTCCGGATCCGCTACCTTCAGCGAGAAGGCCCAACGACGGCGTATCCGCTGGATTGTGCGCAACCGCGCGATTCACCAGATCCGGTTGGCCGACCGACATCGCTTACGAGCCATGTTGAGGTATCTCACGTGCAACTTCGCTCGCAATCTCTGTCGAAGCGTGTGGCACACACCGTCTTCGCAGCCGTTGCGAGAGTTTCTTGGCGCGCATCTGGACTTGTTGCCGCTGCTGGGCCGGCTGGTCTCTGAGAAACGCGATTTGCGTTCATGGAAGCGTTATTTGGATGAACTGAACTGGATGGCCTTGCCGTCTGGGCCATTTCGTGGCCACAACTCAAACGATTGACAGCATGAGAATACTTCATTTGACAACGTCTCTATCGTGGACTGGAGGGATTGAAACCTACCTTCTAACTTTGCTCCCAATACTGGAGGAGAAGGGCCACCCTCAAGTCGTCGCCCATATTAACGGAGATGTTCGGCCGGTCCGTCAGGTGCATCACGTTCCTTCGCTGGGAAAGGGAGGCAGAACGGCGGAACGGCAAGGATATGACGAAATACGACGGCTCATTGCAAAGGAAAAGCCAAGTATTGCCCACGTACACAACATCTACAACATCGGTGCTATATCGGCATGTCTCCAGAACATTCCTACAGTTGTTACGACGCACAACTACCAGTATATCTGTCCCGCTACCACCCTGTACTACCAGCGCAACAAGCAAATCTGTAGACATTCGTGCGATTTGCGGTGCTTTGTGGCGGCCCTGACGAAACATTGCATGAGCCCCTATCCACAACGTGCCATTAAACAGTACCGGCGTTCTCGTTGGGCGTTAAGACATGCAAAGGAATTCGCCGGAATCATAGCACCCAGCGGAGTGGCGGCCGACTTGTATGCTCGTGCCGGATTTCCAGAAGATCGGATCACCGTATTGCCCTACTTCTGCAGTGTCCCCCCCGCAATGGGCCCGAGCGTTGCGCCGACAACCCCCACCGTGATGTTCATGGGACGCGTGCGTTCCTACAAAGGGTACGACTATTTTATTCGTGCTCTGGGACTACTGCCCTCCCATGTCCGTGGAATCATCGTTGGAGACCTCTCTTCAAAAGCCGCGCACGAGATAGACCGTATTGCGTCGGATGCCGGATGTGGAGACCGCCTGGAACGAAGGCCTTGGGCCGGTCGAGAATCCGTTGCAGCTGTCCTGGCGGAGGCCACCGTGTTTGTCTTTCCGTCAATCTGGCCAGAGACCCTGGGAATCGTGGGAATCGAGGCTCTTTCCTGCGGTATACCAGTCGTGGCCTCTGACGTTGGGGGTGTGCGTGAATGGCTGCGCGACGGAAAGACGGGCATCTTGGTGCCCCCCAAAGACGAACAAGCACTGGCTGCAGCTGTTAGACGCATTCTCGAATCGGACAAGACGCGACAGGCGATGGCACGTAACGGGCTGGCCTTGATCCGCGAAGCATTCTCACCTGAGGTCCATGTAAGGAAGCTCCTCAGCGTGTATGAAAAGGCAATCCGAGGATCGTGTTCAGGTAAGGCCGAACAAGGAACGCTTCCAAAGCCATACGCCAACCAAACTGATGGCGACGCCGCAAATGCTGATGGGAGCAAACAACATGACTGAACTCCAGGACCACAGAAACCATCCTCTGGTGTCAATCTGCATCGCGACCCGGAATCGAAGGGATGACGTTCTCACGGCATTGGATTCCTGCTTTGCCCAAACCTATCGGCCGATCGAAGTGCTCGTATACGACGATGCCTCGACCGACGGCACGGAAGCAGCGGTGCGGAAGCGCTTTCCCGCAGCTTGCGTTTTCCGTCAGAATGAGCAGGTTGGAATTGCGGGAATACGGAAGCGAGGATTAGAGGACGCCAGAGGCGAATACGTTTTCTCGATCGACGACGACGCATACTTCACAGATCGGAGTACCCTTGGCGAGGCCGTTGAGGCGTTCGAGAAGCATCCGAGTGCTGCGATCGTTGCTCTTCGGTACGTTGAGGCGAATCGGGACATAGGACGCGACTTGGACTCTCTTCGGGGTGAGGAAGACGCCGTAGTGGAACTGGGCAGTTTCACATCTTGCGCGTATGGAATCAGACGCGAAGTTGGTATTGGGGTGGGAAACTACCGAGAGTATCTGCGATATCGTGGTGAAGAAAAGGACTTGGCAATACGCGTTCTTGATAGTGGCTTCTCAGTCATCTATCTGTCCACCCCCCCCATCGTGCATCTGTATAGTCCTAGTCGCGACTGGCACGATATGATGTGGCTGGAGATCCGAAACAATTATCTGTTTACCTTTCTGAACTTACCAGCCTTGTTTGTTCTGCCGCGCTTGCTGATTAACTGTGTCAACTCGTGGCGTCACTACTTCTCTCTTGCGAAGCTGCCGCGTCTCCTGTTATTCTCGCTTTGCGGTCTATGCAATTGCCTCAAGTATACGGCTGAGCGTCGCCCTGTTTCAATCAAGACCTACCGGCGTTATCGGTCCCTGCCAGCTCATCCAGCCCAGAGATCAGAAGGCTTTGGAGATCTAAGCCCCGTGAGAACGAAGCCAAGCTAGACAATGTTATTCACAAGTTACTTTCCAAGCTCAAGAGTCATCGCGGTCTTACGGATCTTCTGCGAAGTATCCCCGATGAGGAGGTGCCGGACCTCTTTTCCATGTGTGATTGGGTCGCGCTTCCCTAACAGCCGTAGCTTCACGTTGCAGAGTGGCATCTTGAGCGTGGCCGTCCATAATCGGCGGCCGGTGCTCGTCCCGGGGGCTCCCACCTTCGGGGAGACCGTTGGGCGATGTGAAATCGGCGTGTTAGTCGAACCGGATGACGGCGCTGCCTTGGAGCAACGTGTGCGAGAGATACAAGATCGGGGCCGCATGGATCACCAATTTGAATTCGAACAGTATTCGTGACACTTCGGGTGGAATGAAAACGCGCGGAGGACGGTGGAGGTCTATCGGGCGCTATTGCAGTAATGCGTGCTGGGCAAGCTTGGACCTGACCATCGACAACTCGATCCGAAGCCAGGAAAGCCAATGAAAGTCGCCGTCGTAACGCCGATCCCGACTCCATACCGCGATCCGTTCTGGAACGAAGTGGCACGCCAGCCCGGGATTGAACTTCACGTCTTCTACTGTTCTGCGGGCAAGCAGGACCGACCGTGGGAAGTGTCCTGGTCGCGAGAGTACTATTCAGAGATCCTGCCAGGACGCAATCTCATGGCCTGGCGCGGTAGTTCGGCGTCGTGTTTCTGGAATCCTTGTATCGTGCAGCGTCTGGCTGCCGGGAAGTACGATGCGTTGGTAGTCAGCGGATACAACCATCTCACGATGCTGGCCGCAATGCGATACGTCGTCCAGCAGCATGTGCCCTATTTCCTGACGTGCGAGTCGCATGTGCGGGAGCCACGGCGGTTCTGGCGACGGTGGCTCAAACACGGACTTGTCCGAAAGGTGATAACACGCGCTGCGGGTGGATTCCCCACCGGCACACTTGCGCGCGACTACCTGCTGTACTACGGGGCAGACCCAAGGAAGCTGGCGCTCATTCCGAATGTACCAGACGTCCTCGGCCTTGCGCAATCAGCAGACCGTCTACAGGCCATTCGCGGCCGACTCCGTCGAGAGCACGGTCTCGCGGATCATCGCGTTGTGTTGTTTGCTGGGCGGCTAATTCCCATGAAGAGAGCCGATGCACTGATTTGCGCCTTCCGTGATGCAGCTCCGGAAGACGATACCCGCCTTATAATCCTCGGCGACGGCCCAGAAACATCGGCGCTCAAGGAACTTGTATCTCGGTTTGACCTGCAGACGCGGGTTCAGTTTGCGGGCTTTGTGCAGCCGGTGGACATGCCACAATGGTACGCAATGGCCGATTTGTTCGTGCTACCATCGTCGGAGCCCTGGGGCGTCGTTGTACTGGAATCGCTGGCTTCCGGTGTGCCTGTAATCGTAACCGATGAGGTGGGGTGTTATCCTGACGTAATCAACGCACCTTCCGTCGGTACCGTGGTCCCAATCCGAAATCACGAGAAGCTTGTAGACGCTATTCAACGACGCATTAAGGAACCCATTTCGCGAGAAGCGATAGTCCGAGCGTGGGCTCCCGTTCGGAGTCACTTTGAATACAGCACCCTGGCTAGGCGCATGGTTGAACTGCTTCAGGATGCCCGCAACTACACTGATTGATCAGTTGCGCGGGTGTGAATTCGCACTTGCATCATATCGGCTGCCGACTCTCTGTGAGAGACTTTGTGACCAGTGTGGGGCACGCCTGGGTACGCGACTTCGCCAGCCAGCAGCCTTCTTGTCGGATCGATCGAACAATGCGACTTCCCTCATTCCTAGTCATTGGTGCCATGAAAGCTGGCACGACGTCATTGTGTCAAGACCTGCAATCGAACCCCGACGTGTTTTTTCCTTCAGTCAAGGAACCACATTTCCTCTGCACCGACCAGATCCTTACCCCCTCAGCCACAAAGCAGTATGCTGCACTGTTCAGAAATGCTCAACCACACCAAATGTGCGGCGAGGGTTCTACGGGATACTCAAAGCTTCCCGATATCCGTGGCGTCCCCGATCGTGCCCTGCAAGTCATCGGATCCAAGCTGAAGCTGATCTACATTGTGCGCGAACCCGTTGCTCGGGCGATTAGCCATCATTACCACCTCTATCGTGCTGGCAACGCCATCGCTGATATCAATGAGGCGGTTCGCAGCACGAGTGCATTGATTGAGTACGGACGCTACGCCCTGCAACTACGACCCTGGCTAAAGATCTTTGGGCGCGAGAATGTGTTCATTCTTCCGTTTGAGGAATACATAACGAAGCGTCGGCAATCGACTGCGGAGGTCAGCCAGTTTCTCGGAATCACACCGCGTCCGGAACTTGTGGTCGCCGAAAAGATTCATAATGCCGCAGAAGATCTAGGGAGGCTGTCCCCAGTGGTCATGCCGATCGTGCGCGCCATGACCCGGAGCAAGTGGTACAAGGTCCACATCCATCCAAGGATGCCTCGCTGCGTCAGCCGCTGTCTAAAGTCCGCAGTTTCCGGTGATCCTCCACCAAGGCCCGCCCCCCCTTCACTGACCACCGTGAAACACGTTATCGACCGCGTTCGAGAAGACGAGGAAGAACTACGTTGCATCATGGGAAGAGTGCATCCCATTTGGGATCGTGAAGAGAGACTTCAGCGTTTCCTTTAGAGAGCCGACAGATACTTTCCGGCATTTGCCAACCAGTTCCTACTGAGGCATTACACGAACAAAGAGGTCTGCCGTAGATGAGTGATCCTTTGATTCAAACCTGTTCAACTCGAATCCGTGCGACTCAGTCAGACACTTTCCGTTCTGAAGCAAATGCCGCAGTTTCGTTGGGCTTCAGCATTTGGAGGGATGGTTACGCATGCATTCTCTTCATCTGTTTGTTGAGCTTGGCCATGATAAATCTCAGGGGCATGGGGGGCTTCGGGGAGTGGTTGTTTAGCGCTCGTTGGGGAATCCTGTGTGTTGCTGCCTTTGCAGGCACCCTTCAAGTAGCATGTGCGAGTAATCACCGCCGCGCTCTGACTGGAGAACACTATTGCTTGATTGCCATGATGATTCTGGGGATGTTGAGTTGCTCGTATTCATTCATGCCGCTGTACAGTATTCAGCGATTGGCATCATTTGCCCTTCTCTGGGTCACGCTTTTCGGAGGAGCATGGACCTGGCTTCAATCGTATCGGAACGTGCTATTGGGCACTCATCTGGTCTTCGTGTTGATCTGCGTCGTGTCATTCTTGTCACTAGTTCACCTCGGCCAAGAGGGACTCGTAGAACGAACCATCCGTGCCAAGGGGGCGTTCGGTCGTCCGACCGGCGCCGGTGGATTCGCTGGCGTGGCAATCCCAATTGTCTTATGGAAGATACGTTATTCGCGAGGTCTTGTTTTGTGGATTGCACTTCTCGTGTTGGCAACGCAGGGGTACGTGCTCTTGTTCTCAGGAGCGCGCGGTGCGATTATTGCAAGTGCGATCAGCTTGCCAATCATGGCTTGGAGGCTCTATCGCTCTTCGCGGGGTGTTATTGTAATACTGCTGCTCGTTACGGGAAGCGGAATTGCTGGCGGATTTCTCGGTCTAAGCAACCTGCCTGACTACGTCGTACGAAGGGACACGATTGAGGGGTTGTCTGGCAGAACTTCGCGTTACGAAGTGGCGTGGCACCTCATCAAGAAACGCCCCTTGCTGGGATGGGGCTTTGGAGTGGCACGATATGCGACTTCCATGGATCGGGAAGCACTCGCTATTCTCTCAGGAGAGGGCACTTTCTCCGAGTCGTCCGCATACATGGAAAAACAACTTGCTAGCGGGACCCCTGTCGCTGTCGCGCTACACAGCGAGCAACTGGAAAGGCTTGTTGAAACGGGCATACTTGGAGGGTTATGCTTCATTCTCTTCTGGGGGCTCCTGACGCGAGACATCTGGCTTGCACTTGTTGGACCGCAAAACTCAGCATCGGAACTAGTCGTAGCTCTTGCAGCGTCGTGTTGGTTTCTTTTCTTAAACACCTTTTTACACGCGGAGTTGTTTGCCATCGGCATGGGAACGACAACATGTTACTGGTTCATTATTGTGTTGACGATTGCAGGCAGTCGGCACCACCAATCGATGAGTCATGGGCGCGTCGCGTGAGAGCAGAGGTGCCCTCAAGGCGGCAATCGGCAAGGGGCGGTAGCGCAGTCTGGCCGATGACGTGGATTCCCCGCGTCAGAAAATTCGGAATCAACAATGGACCGAGAGCTAAGTCATGAAAGTTCTTCATGTCATCCACAGCGTGGATGTCCGATCTGGCGGGCCGAGTCACGTGATTCGGAAACTGGTCCGCGAACAGGTCCGCTTGGGACATCAGGTCTCGCTACTTGCCACGTCCGTCCAGTCCGCTCAACCGTGGGAGGCACGCGAATCATTCACGCAAAGAATGCAGAGTGACTTGGCCTTTGAAGGAGTTGAGGTGTACCTTGGTGCGGCCTTTGGGCGTCGCCAACTCTGGTCGAAATACGCGTTCTCGCCAGACTGCGCGAGGTGGCTCCGTCGCCGGCTTGCGGATCCGGACCAGTCACCCAATGTGATTCACATTCACGGCGTGTTTAGTCACTTGACAAGCACTGCGGCCGCTTGCGCCCGGAGGTATTCGATTCCCTACGTCCTCCGAATTGCCGGTACTCTTGATTCGAAGTGCCTTCGAATGGGGCATTCGCGGCTGAAGTCCGTCTTCACGCGGCTCTTCTTGCGAAAGGACTTGCAGCGCGCTGCCTGCATTCACGCGACTTCGCACTCGGAGGCAGAGGAACTTCGTCACTGGGTGTCTAAGGACAGTATCCGTGTCATTCCCCACGGTGTTGATGTCCCCGATTTCGACTATTCTGAGGCAAGAAACGAATTCTTGAATCGGTTCCCTCAACTCCGTGGAAAGCGAGTCATTCTCTTCTTGTCGCGGGTCGTCGCCAAAAAGCGGCCTGAGTTAATTGTCCAAGCGTTGGATGAACTAAGGCCACGGCACGATGATGTTGCGCTGTTGATCGCGGGCTACGAAACCGGGCACATGGCGGTTCTGAAGGCTTCCGTTCAACGACACAACCTGCAGCAATCGGTAGTGTATGCTGGGTTCTTGCAAGGGAAACAGAAACGTGGGGCATTTGCCGCGGCGAGCATGTTTATACTGCCTTCACTTGACGAGAACTTTGGAATTGCCGTGCTTGAGGCTATGGCCCATGGCGTTCCCACTATTGTGACTCGCGGCGTCGCCTCTCACATCTATGTTGACGAGAGTGGCGGGGGGGTCACCGTCGACGGGAGTCCTGAGGCCATCGCTGAAGCGATCCGAGAAGTGCTTGATGCCGGGTCGCGCGGAATGGGGGATCGAGGGCGAGAGTACGTCAAGCAGCATCTGTCCTGGCCGGCGATCATTGAGCAGTTGGATAGCTTGTATTGCGATGTCCTGGCTTGACACGTGGTCGACAGCTTGAACCCGTTTCGAGGTGAACTATGTCGGACTGTAGTAAACTGCCGATTTCAGTTGTGATTCCAATCCTGAATGAGGAGAAGAATATCTCCGACTGCCTCGATAGTGTCTCTTGGGCAGAAGAAGTCTTCGTTGTCGATTCCCAAAGCACCGATCGCACTTGCGAGATCGCCCAACAGTACGGGGCTAAGGTGGTTCAGTTCCAGTTCGAGCCTGGTGGCCCTCGCAAGAAGAACTGGTCCTTGGATCATCTCCCTTTTGCCAACGAGTGGGTGCTGATACTTGATGCGGATGAACGTATCACACCGGCATTGCACGCGGAGATCGAGCGGGAATTCACAAACGGTCCCAAGCACGACGGATACTACCTCAACCGAAAATTGATCTTTCTGGGAAAATGGCTCCGCTGGGGAGGGCAGTACCCAAGTTGGAACCTGCGGTTGCTGAAGCACCACGCTGGACGTTACGAGAAGCTCGACACGGAACGCCTCGCTTTGGCGGGGGATGTGGAGGTGCATGAGCATGTGATTCTAGACGGATCTGCTGGCTGGTTTAAGGAACCAATGCTGCATCTCGATTTCAAAGACCTGTCCAGCTTTATCGACCGCCACAATCGCTATTCGACGTGGGAAGCTCAAATGCGCCAGCGACTGCGCGACGGCGGCGACTTGGCAGGTTCAATACGCCCGAGCTTGTTTGGTGTCCCTACACAACGAAAACGCTGGCTAAAGAGGATCTGGGTTCGATTGCCGTTTCGGCCCCTGCTGTTGTTTATCTACCAGTACTTTCTGCGAGCCGGCTTCCTTGACGGCCGTGTCGGGTTCATTTATGCCCTGTTCAAGACAAAATACGAGTTTGAGACCAACTGCAAGATGTATGAGGTTCAACTCAGGCGCAAGAACGGCTAAGAGAATCATACGAAGAAAGGGGTAGATTAGTACACTTTTGACAAAGTGATGTCCGAATCTGCGGAGAACCCCGCCGGTTGTACGTTAGCCTAGCCGTCCAAGGCTCGCTCTGCCGCGCACCTCCGCTTTCCGGGGTCGCATCGCTTTGAGAATGTTGGATAGTGGAGCGAAGGTAGTCACTTTCCGCACGCTTCCTCCAGATCAACCTTAAACTATGCATCCATCCGTAGCTTTCCATGATGAACTGGCGCCTCAGTGGGCAACGAAATATGACTCTGGTTCGTTCCAGGCACGGGCTTCGGCTATGATGACTCTGCTGGATAATCGGGACTTAGCAGGGGAAACTTGGCTCGACGCAGGGTGCGGCTCGGGCACGCTTTCTTGTCACTTGGCCCTGCGCGGCTGCGCGGTGACAGGCGTGGATGCCTCAAGCGAAATGGTCCGTTTTGCGAAAGAGTTGGTCTCGCAAGAAGGCACGGCGTTTCCCTTTGCGCCGACTTTCAAGGTTGTGCAAAGCATCGAGAAGCTGAGCTGGCCAGATTCCAGTCTAGATGGCATACTCTGTTCCAGTGTACTGGAGTATCTTGACCGACCGCAACATTGTCTTCGTGAGTTCGAGCGAGTGCTTAAGCCCGGCGGCTTGCTCCTGGTCTCTGTGCCCAATCGACGGTCATTCTACCGCCGCGCCGAGAAGTTTTGTTTCTGGACCAATGGTGGAGCGTGGCCCAAGTATCTGGGCTTCTCCAAGAATGAATACAACTGCAATGAGTTCTACAGGCTTCTCGAATCCTACGGCCTAGATTTCATCGCCAACTCTTATTACGGCGCAAGGATGCCGCGATGGTTAGGCCGGTCTCGTTTCTTTGGGGGCTTACTCCTGGTCTTGGCGACTAAGCGGGGAGCCTCGCTTACGCCACAGCTCCGAGGGAGTCCATAGCAGCAGGTTGGGCATGGTCGCGTGCGCAGTCCATTGGCGCAGTGAAGAGGTCCGCTCACCTGGATACTGGGCATCCGCTCATTAGAACGCAGCATGGCATACGAAATAGCCAAGTTATTACTGGAACACGCCGGGAGTTCCCTGCAGCGCGCCGAGGCAATCGACAGGGCAATGTACCTGGGGATGCCCTTGAACGAGATCGAGGAGTACCTCGATTGGTTGGACGTGGTGAAAGGACAACAGGATCAAGGGAACTCGATGGACGAAGGCCCCCGGCCACATCGGCGTCGGCGTCGGGAGTTCGAATAGTCTGCTGCATTCGTCGGCTGCGACTCTCCGTCGTACCCAACCAGAAAAATCGGCGATGCTGCGAGGCGTGCGTCGACGAAAACACCTTGTTTGAATTCGGTACACCGTAATGACACACGACACACATGATATTGCGGCTTCGGACGGGCCCTGTTTGCCGACCGCCTTTCAAGAAGGGCCGATCGAAGGGGTTGTTTGCAGACAGCTCACATCTTACGAGGACGGCCGCGGGTGGCTGGTAGAACTCTATCGAGAAGACGAGCTCGAGCCAGGCGACAATCCCATGATGGCCTACGTCAGTCAAACACTTCCGGGCGTGACTCGTGGACCTCATGAGCATCGCGAGCAGTCCGACTATTTCGCCCTCATCGGACCCGGCGACTTCAAGCTGTATTTGTGGGACAACCGTCCCGACTCCCCGACGTGTGGTCACAAGCAAACGCTGGTTGCGGGCGAGTCGAACTTGCAAGCCGTTCAGATACCACCGGGCGTCGTCCACGCCTACAAGTGCATCAGCGACGCCCCGGGCGTGGTCCTCAACTTCCCAAACCGACTCTACGCCGGCCGGGGTAAGCGGGAGCCCGTCGACGAAATCCGCCATGAAGACGACCAAGACAGCCCCTTTGTGATGAACTAACGGATCGGATTGTTGTGGACATGCGAACGATCATAGTAACTGGCGGTGCCGGCTTCATCGGCGCCAACTTCGTCCGGCAGTGGATCGGCGAAGAGCGAACCCGCGTGGTCAACCTCGATAAGTTGACGTACGCCGGGAACCTCGACTCGTTGGCCGAGGTGATGGAGCATCCGCTCCACGTGTTCGTCGAGGGCGATATATGTGACGGTTCACTGGTGAGCGGGCTATTGGAGAAGCATCGGCCACAGGCAGTGGTCAACTTCGCGGCGGAGTCGCACGTAGACCGCTCCATCGACGGGCCGGCTGCGTTTGTGGAGACAAACGTCGTGGGCACTTTCCGGATGCTGGAGGCGGCGAGACGACATTGGGAAGGCCTGCCCGATTCCGAGCAATCCGAATTCCGGTTCCTGCAAGTTTCGACCGATGAGGTCTACGGCTCATTGGGACCCGAAGGTTTGTTCACCGAAACCACTCCCTACGCGCCAAGTTCCCCCTATTCCGCATCCAAGGCGGCCGCCGATCATTTCGCCCGAGCCTACCACCACACCTACGGGCTGCCGGTGCTGACAACCAACTGCTCAAACAACTACGGACCATATCAGTTCCCCGAAAAGCTGATTCCGCTGATCACGCTGAACGCTCTGGAAGGAAAACCGCTGCCTGTCTATGGCGACGGACAGCAAATTCGCGACTGGCTCTACGTCGAGGACCATTGCCGGGCAATTCGGACCGTGTTGAATCGAGGCACACCCGGCGAAGTGTACAACATCGGCGGCGATTGCGAGCAAGCCAATTTGGACGTCGTCAAAACAATCTGTGCTATCGTCGATCAACTGCGGCCCGACTTGCCGCACGGGCCGTGCTCCTCGTTGATCACCTACGTTACCGACCGGCCGGGACACGACCGCCGATACGCGATCGATGCGAGCAAGATCGCCAGTGAATTGGGATGGAAACCACAAGAGAGCTTCCAGTCCGGACTCGAACGAACGGTCCGGTGGTTTCTCGACAATCCGGCCTGGGTCGAACGAATCACGTCGGGAAAGTACCAGCGCGAGCGGCTGGGCCTCAACGCAACCAGTTGACTTCCAAGAGCAGACAATGAATACGACTCCACATTGCAGTAAAGGCATCATCTTGGCCGGCGGGTCCGGTACCAGGCTTCACCCCATCACCATGGCGGTAAGCAAACAACTGCTGCCTGTCTACGACAAGCCGATGATCTACTATCCGCTGTCCACGCTCATGCTGGCCGGGATCCGCGACGTCCTGCTGATCTCCACGCCGGAGGACATCGGGGGGTTTGAACGACTCCTGGGCGACGGCAGCCAAATCGGCATTTCCATCCGGTACGCCGTGCAGCCGAAGCCCGAAGGCCTGGCCCAGGCTTTCATCATCGGGCGCGAGTTTGTCGGCGGGGATCACGTGGCCTTGGTGTTGGGCGACAATATCTTCTACGGCCAGGGTTTTCAGGTAATGCTCCAACGGGCAGCCAGCCAACGCTCGGGTGCTACCGTGTTTGGCTACGTGGTCAAGCACCCGCAGTCGTACGGCGTGGTCGAGATCGATGCTCAGGGAAACGCGATCGCAATTGAAGAGAAGCCGGCCCAACCAAAATCGAATTATGCCGTTACGGGCCTCTATTTCTACGATGATCAGGTGGTCGACATCGCCGCCAACCTTCAGCCGTCTGCTCGCGGGGAACTGGAGATCACCGACCTGAACCGCGTGTATCTCGAGCGGGGCCAGTTGCGGGTGGACGTCTTCAGCCGCGGCTTCGCGTGGCTCGACACGGGCACCCACGAGTCACTCTTGCAGGCGGCCACTTTTGTGGAAACGCTCGAACAGCGACAAGGCCTCAAAATCGCCTGCATCGAGGAAATCGCCTTGTACAAGGGATTCATCACGCTCGAACAATTCGAACAATTGGCCCGGTCCTGCAAAAGCAGCTACGGCCAGTATCTGCTCGACTTGCTCGCAAGGCCGGACGGCTTGGGGCGATAAGTTGGCCGCCAAACTCTGATCAAGGGATATTGTGATGACAGCTACTCCAGAATACTGGCATTCCGAAAAGACACCGTGGGACTTCCCACTCTTGAGAACCTGTGTTGATTCGCTAACGCAGCATATGCACCCCGGAATGCGAGTCTTGGATGTCGGCTGCGGTAATGGCTTCTGGGCTAACCGATTCTCGAAACAAGGATGCGAGGTTGTTGGGATTGATCCGTCTCGGAAAGGTGTTAAAAAGGCAAGGCTGGCATATCCGGCCATTCGATTTGAACAGTTAGAAGCTGGCCCAGACGTGCTATCAGAGCTGGCTGAAGATCCGTTCGACTTGGTAGTTAGTTTCGAGGTGATCGAGCACTGCTATGGGCCAATGACATGGGCTTCGGGTTGCTTCAACGCACTGAAGGCTCCAGGTACATTTATCTGTTCCACTCCGTATCACGGATACTTGAAGAACTTGGCGATATCCATCGTCAACAAATGGGACTGGCACTGGTTCCCTATTCGGGAAGGCGGGCATATCAAGTTCTGGAGCCGAGCAACGCTTGGTCGACTACTTGCCGAGACTGGATTTGACCGTGGCCACATCCAATTCAGGGGAGCCGGCCGATTGCCATTCCTTTGGAAGACAATGGTCGTGAAGGCAGTGAAGCAAGAGCACTCCACAATGTGAGGTGGAGTGTCCAATTTCAGTAGCCGAAGTATTAGAACACGCCAAGAACCTTTTTGAGTACACAACCGTGAGACAACTCGTTCAAAACCTTCGATCCGGCAACCTGACCGTTGAAAACGTACCGGCTCCCCTGCTGAGAGACCAGGGAATCCTCGTGCAAACTCGCGCCTCGCTGGTCTCCGCAGGAACCGAGCGGATGATGCTGGAGTTGGCGAAGAAGAGCCTGATCGGCAAAGCGAAGGAACGCCCCGATCTCGTCCGAAAAGTGCTCGATAAACTGCGCCGCGACGGGTTCCTAGCAACCTTCAAGACCGTCCGCGACAAGCTGGACAGTGACGTGCCCATGGGCTATAGCGCCTGCGGGAAGGTCACTGAGGTCGGCGCCCGGGCTCGCGAGTTCGAGGTGGGACAGTACGTCGCTTGTGCCGGCGCAGGCTACGCCAATCACGCCGAAGTGAACTACGTGCCCCGGCTGCTCGCCGTGCCCGTGCCGGAGGGCGTCACTCCCGAAGCCGCCGCCTATTCCACGGTCGGCACGATCGCCCTGCAAGGGGTCCGCAATGCGGACGTGCGAGTGGGTGAAACGGTAGTCGTGCTCGGACTGGGGCTGATCGGACAACTCACCGTGCAACTGCTGAAGGCCTCCGGCTGCCGAGTCGTGGGACTGGATCTTGCCAAAGCTCGCGTGGAACTGGCGGCAGAAAACGGGGCCGACCTTGCCTTGGTGCTGGATGGAGATCGTACCGACAAGGCAGTGATCGGATTCACTCGCGGCCGCGGCGCCGACGCGATCTTGATTACCGCGGCCACCGCCAGCAACGCACCGGTCGAACAGGCCGCCGAATTGGCGCGTGACCGGGCCCGCGTGGTGATGGTCGGTGTGACGGGAATGCACATCCCCCGGACTCCCTATTTCAAGAAGGAACTGACGTTCATCGTGTCGCGTTCCTACGGCCCCGGGCGATACGACCCGCAGTACGAAGAACACGGCCACGACTATCCGGCCGGGTACGTCCGCTGGACCGAGAACCGTAACATTGAGGCCTTCCTGGACCTGGTGGCCGCCGGAAGCGTGCGACCGGAAGTATGCACCACGCATCGTTTCCCCGT
Source organism: Candidatus Nealsoniibacteriota bacterium (assembly GCA_013202865.1). Classification (GTDB taxonomy): domain Bacteria; phylum Planctomycetota; class Planctomycetia; order Pirellulales; family Thermoguttaceae; genus JABMRB01. Next base: position 41,679 of record JABMRB010001404.1, read on the forward strand.
CGGCGACGCGGAAGACGCGTTCGACCTGATCCTCACGAATAGCCAGCCGCACCTTGGCGTGGTCTTGACGTACCCCGAGGAGTCAGCGGAGAACGTCGCGGGGCAGTCGCAGAGGATTTCATTGGTCTCCTCCAACGGAAAGAAGCCGACAGACAAGGTCGGCGTGTCGGTAGTGGGCGCCGGCGGGTTTGCACGATCGGTCCACCTGCCGACTCTTGCCAAGCTTCCGAACGTCTCCTTGCGAGGGATCGTTGATGCGTCTGGAATTGCCGCCAGCAGCGCCGGCAAGAAATTCGGCTTCGCATACTGTGCCTCGGACGACGGCCAGGTCTTCGACGATAACCAGACCGACGCCGTGATCCTGATGACGCCCCATTCGCAGCACGCCGACGGCATCTGCCGCGCCTTGAAGGCCGGGAAGGCAGTGTTCGTCGAGAAGCCGCTGGCGATCAACCTCGAACAGGTCGATCAGATCCGCAAGACACTCGAGTCGCATCCGAATCGCCTGATGGTCGGATTCAATCGACGGTTTTCTCCACTGGCAAAGCAACTGAAGGAGTTCATCGGTGGGCGAGGTCCGCTAACGGTCTCGTATCGTTGCAACGCGGGGCCGTTACCGACGGACCACTGGATCTCGGACCCCGCAGAGGGCGGCCGGATCATCGGCGAAGCCTGCCACTTCTTCGATTTCTTCGCCTACCTGACGGACGCGACTCCCCAAACCGTCTCCGCGGCCGCTCCGTCTACCGGGTCGCCCGACGACGCAGTGGTCACGGTAACATACGACGACGGCTCGGTCTGCCAACTCACCTACACCACCGTAGGCCCCGCCTCCTTCAGCAAAGAACGCATCGAAGCCTTCGCCGGCGGTTGTGTGGGCGTCCTGGAAGATTTCCGCAGGCTTGAACTCCACGGCGGAGGCAAACGGGCCAGACGGCGGAAGACGCTACAAGCGGACAAAGGGCACGCCGCTGAGCTGGAGGCCTTTCTTGATGCCGTACAGGAGGGTCAAGAATCGCCAATCCAAATCACCTCCCTCCTTGCAACAACCCTTACGAGCCTTGCCGCCTTGGAAAGCATGCGCTGTCAACGGTCTGTCGATTTGCCGGAACTCGGAGGACAGTAGGCCGACGACCACGAATAGCCATTGGAACAGCCCTGAGAGAAAGAGGGAAGAGAGTTCGTTTGCCCCTTCGCGCTCATGGTGTGTTGTTAAGGCTGATGACTCTCCAAGTACGATCATCAGCCAACCCGTCTCCCACAACTTGATGCGTCTACAATGAGAATCGAAACGTCCGAAATAGACAAGAAGGGATTCCTAGCGACCCCCTCGCATTCTTCCAATCGTCGCTCTATTTGCAAAGCTGAGGGCCCTGAGCGCACCGTGGTATTGCTTCAGTCCTCCTACATTCCTTGGAGAGGCTACTTCCATCTAGTCAACAAGGCGGACATCTTCGTCTTCCACGATGACTTGCAGTACACGCACTCGGATTGGAGGAATCGCAACAAAATCAAGACAGCTAGCGGCTGGAGCTGGCTCACGATTCCCGCGGGGAGGAACGAGAAACGCCTGATTAGCGAGGTCGAAGTAGATGATCTGTCGTGGAAGGGAAAACACCGCCGGGCAATTGAGCAGAACTACTGCAAAGCTCCACACTTCGAGGGATACGCACATGTCTTGGATTACCTCTACGCGAATGACATCACGAATCTCGCGATGTTCAACCAGCGCGCTATCCGATTCATCGCAACATTGCTCGGCATATCGACAACGTTCCTCGACTCCCGAACGCTCAATGCCAAGGGACAGAAGACCGACCGAATTGTTGACATTATGCTGAAGTTGGGCGCCACCAAGTACCTGTCCGGGCCGTCCGCTAGGTCGTACATTGAGCCAGGACAATTCGAGGCTGCCGGAATTCAACTTGAATACATCACTTATCGCTATCCAGAGTATTCCCAACTGTATCCCCCCTATTGTCCGCAGATGTCAATCCTCGATCTGCTGTTCATGACCGGGCCCGAGGCCCCAGCATACATCTGGGGTACGGAAGCCACGACACCTCCCCCTAACACTGAGTCCAGCCGCTCTTTGTAGTCGCCGAATCTAACGGGAAAGAACACCGCTACCATGACAACAATCCCCTTTAACACACCATTCATCGCAGGCAAGGAGCTCTACTACATCGCCCAGGCGGTGACGTTGGGCAACATTGGCGGCGATGGTCAGTTCACCCGTAAGTGTTCGCGACTCCTTGAGGAACGGTTCAACATTCGCAAAGTGTTGCTAACACCGTCTTGCACGGCAGCTCTGGAAATGGCGGCGATGCTATGTGGTCTGGGCCCAGAAGACGAGGTGATCGTCCCTTCGTTCACGTTTGTTTCAACGGTCAACGCGTTCGTGCGAGTAGGGGCGAAGCCTGTGTTTGTTGACATTCGGCCCGACACGCTGAACATCGACGACAGCCTGATCGAAGAAGCCATTACTCCAAACACCAAGGCCATTTGGCCGGTCCACTACGCCGGAGTGGGATGCGAGATGGATCGCATCATGACCATTGCAGAGAAGCATGGCCTTCTAGTCGTGGAAGATGCGGCTCAGGGAGTCAACGCCTTCCACGATAGTCGCGCGCTCGGCTCCATCGGCCATCTGGGCGCCTACAGCTTCCACGAGACGAAGAACTACATCTGCGGAGAGGGAGGCGCGTTGTGCATTAACCGTCCGGAATTCGTCGAGCGTGCCGAGATCATCCGCGACAAAGGCACTAATCGCCAAAAGTTCCTCCGCGGTGAGGTAGACAAGTACACGTGGGTAGACCTAGGCTCCTCCTATGTTCCCAGCGAGATCTGCAGTGCGTACCTGTACGCACAGCTTGAGATGGTTGACACTATCGCCGAGCGCCGCCGCCAGATCCATGAATTCTATCGGCAGCGTCTGGAGCCGCTTGAGGCGAAAGAAATGCTCCGACTACCCCACATCCCCGAGGACTGCCGGGGCGGCCATCACATGTTCTATGTCCTCCTGCCAGACGTAGCGACCCGCGATGGCCTGCTTGCCTATCTCAGGTCCCGTGGCGTTCATGCCGTCTTCCACTACGTGCCGCTTCACAGTTCCCCCATGGGGAAGAAATATGGTTACCGAGACGGTGACCTTCCCGTCACAGAGGAACTCAGTGGCCGGCTTCTGCGGTTGCCATTCTATCACAGCATCACCGAACAGGAACAGATGCAGGTGGTCCAAGCAGTGGGCGAGTGTCTTCAGAGAAAGAACGCACAACGGGTGCAGCGCCAGCTTGCTGGTGATGTGCCGCGCTGCTTGGTCAATGTGCCTGGTGCCGCCTGCCCCGAGCATGATAGGTAGATCGAATACTCGGTTTGTTAAGATTGGGATATCCAAGGAGTTACTACCGTGGCAAATCAATCTGTACCCGTCCGACAACGCGACGTTCCGGAGAAGAGAACGGAAGTCGACCTTTCTGGCGATCAACAAATGGTGGATGCGTCTAGGCAACGCGTGACGGTTAGTGTGGTCATTCCGGTCTATCAATCGGAGCAAACGTTGCTGCCCCTGGTTACGCGGCTGCGCGACGTATTCGCCGAGATGGGTGTTGGCTACGAGATCGTGCTGGTGGACGATGCCAGCGCCGACGATTCATGGAAGGTCATGCAGCGGTTGAGATCCGAATACTCTGGAGTGAAGATCATTCAACACATGCGTAATTTCGGGCAGCACAAAGCCATTCTCTGCGGCTTGCGGCATTCGACCGGCGAGTTCGTGATTGGCATGGACGACGACCTGCAGCATCCGCCGGAAGAAATTCCGAAGCTGCTTGAAGCTCTTGAGGGAGACGAAGAGACGGACGTCGTTGTCGGGGCCTACGAGACAAAACGGCACTCCTGGCTCCGGAACTTGGGAAGTTGGGCGGTCAATCGGATCACTTCCCGTGTGTTTGGCATAGATCCGAACCTGAAGATGACCAGTTTCTACATCCTGCGGCGCAGTGTGGTCAAGGAAATGGCGAATGCGACCTGCAACAACCCACGCATCAGCCAGCTTCTGCTCTTGACAACGAACCGCATCAAGAATGTGCGAGTGGCACATCACGCGCGACAGAACGGCCTGTCGGGTTATTCGTTTTCGAGACTAGTCACCGACGCGCTAGACAATATCCTCAGCAACTCGTCCCTCCCGCTACAACTGGTGAGCTACTTGGGATTCGGCTGCTCACTCATGAGCTTCGTGGTGTCCATCTGCTACCTATGCAAATATCTATTCGGCACCATTACGGTGCCAGGCTGGACTACCATCATACTACTTCTTCTGTTCTTCTTCGGCATTGTTTTGTTCTCGCTGGGTGTTGTGGGGGAGTACCTGATAAGAATCTTGAGGCAAGTGCAGCAGCCATCGCGATGCACCATCAGGCAGAAAGAGGTCTGACGAGCTGGCCTGAGCCCACCCGTACGTGCGAGTTAGTGCATGCACTGCCCGATCGACGATCACCTCCTTGCCGAACCACGGATGCCATGGATAAACCACCTCTGCCTTGGTGCCATGGGTCTTCTGTTGTCGAGTTGTACAATGATCGCCGACCTCATTGGGCATTGATCCCAGAAGAAGGCGGCGATCCACTGGTCCCGAAGGAAGTGTACACGAGCGCCCGCTCGATCCAGATTCCGAAATGGCAAGGCTGGGCGAAGGGCGCCAAGGAGAAACTCGACCGAATGATGTCCGAAGCGGCGTGAGCAGGGCCCCAACTCGGGCTCACCAGCAGCAGGGCCGCCCTTGCCTTGTCTTCGCCGTCGCCGACGTCCTCAGGGCGGGGCGAAGGACGTACGGCGGCGGCTGGGCTCACCGAGATCCTATTTCAGACACGAAACACCCCCTGAAGAACTCTCACACAAAATCGACCAGAAAAATTCCCCTTAAACTGCGAGTTAAGACACGCCGTCAACCGTGCTGTTCTCTGAAAGACCCTTCTCTGCGAGCGAAAAGAGAATGATTCCTTCCTCGTTAGCCCGAAGAGTCGCGCTGCTACTGGTGCTAGCGGGTGCCACGTGTGGCCTGACTCGCTGTAAAACTACGTGGTTCGATGAGACAGCTTATGCGTCGTCCGCGGTCAACTGGTGTGTGAACGGGAACACCGGGCCTTCAATCTATCCCGGCTTGGATGGGGCGGACGTTAGCATTTACCCGGCTCATGCAATCACGCTGGGAATGTTCTACAACGTCTTCGGAATCGGCTTGCTGCAAACCCGGGCCTTCGGTCTGATATGCTATGTTGGGGTTCTTTGCACATTCTATCTCCTTGTCCGACAACTGGGTTGTAGAGCCGTTGTTGCACAAATGGCTCTGCTGCTCGTCGCCACTGATCGATCTTTAGTGTGGCAAGTACGAACTGGGCGACCTGATATCTTTGCAATTCTGCTGATATGTGCTAGTTCTTACGCGTTGGTGTATAGCGTACAGAAGTCGAACGGACATCTGGCCCGTCTTGCCGCGAGCCTTGGCGGCGCCTTTGCGCTTCTGGCACCTTTGGCGCACCCTTACACGGTACCGGCTGTACTGATTATTTGCCTAAGTTTCTTTGTTGCTTTGTGGCGGGGGAAGCTGTTCGGGCTCTTGCTAGTTCCTCTTCTGCTTGGGTGCCTGCTGCCTGCAATTCCATATCTCGGCTACCTATATTACCACCGAGAAGTAATCGTTCTGCTTTTCTTCCGTTCGTCCCAATTTCTCAACGAGGTGAACACCCAAACGCCCGGCCTTGGCGATCTTCTAAGGCAGGAGATTACCCAACGCTGGGTACCCGCGATCGCCGTCGAACCCTTTCGACTTGTGCTAGCTCTGTGTGGCGTTGCGATTCTGTGGAAAAGGAATCGCTGTATCCTTGGCATCGTCTCAGTATGGATTGTAACGTACTTTCTGATTTGCTGGCTGAAGGTTCCGAAGGACACGCATTACCAAGTTTTGCAAATCACGATCCCGATGGGTGTCCTCGTGGCGATGACGATGGAGGCTGCGGGAATTGCACTTGGCAAACGCGAGGCTGTCAGCACGTCCACTCTCGCAAGGACTGTGGCGATAATGTGGTGGTGTTCGTTTGCGGTCGGCATTGGACTATTGATGCTGTATCCCTTGACTGCCATAATGCAGTGGCAGGAGCGTTCTCACAACAATCTGGTCTTGGAAATATCCAATTGCATTCCGCGGCACTCGATCGTGGCAGTGGATCCAAGTGCCTATTTTGCTTGCTTGGAAAACGACTGCAGGACCTGCTATTGGCGTCTCAAGGATCGTGGGTCCTGGGGAGATGAAGATATGCAGAAAACCTATCAGCGCGGCCTTCTGGATCGAGGGGTAGAATACCTCGTCCTGAATCACACATCATCACGATCTACTTCTCTCTCGAACCAGACTTGCCGAATAGAATTCCTCGATACAATTGGGATGCCGAAAGCGAATCTTCCATTTGCGAAAGATCCTCCCTACCATTTCGATGTGTATCGCGTTGTAAGAGCCAAGTGAGGTGCCCGGCGGTTAGCAAGAACCTCAGAGACCCTGAGGTTGCAACGAAAGTGTGAGTACGCAGGAGTGCTTCTTGCAGTTCGCTCAATGAGGATACTATTCCTAAGCCATTACCTCCCTCCGGGAGTCCGCCAGCCCTAGGCCATCGCAATATATGCTTATCCGAGACGCACCGACACACGATGCTGAATGCTGCGAGAACCCACGCGATGAGTGAAATCACAATGGATAGGAATTAGCCACCGATGCGCATCCTTTACGTTTCCCAGTACTTTCCTCCCGAGATGGGAGCGCCAGCTGCGCGCGTTTACGATCTCAGCAAGGAGTGGGTACGGCTTGGCCACGACGTCACCGTCCTGACGGCTTTTGCTCACCATCCGCTTGGAATCAAGGCGCCACAAGACCGCCGGGTCCTGACGCGGCGGGAGCGGGTTGACGGTATTGATGTAGTGCGCGCGTATGTCTATGCTGTTCCCAACAAAGGAACTGCAAAACGCATGCTGTCGTACGCGTCATTCATGCTCTCAGCGACGGTGTTGGGGAGAATTCGAGTTTGCCGACCCGACGTGGTGATTGCCACCTCTCCTCAACTGTTATGTGGTCTAGCCGGCTATTCTCTGGCGAGGATGATGCGAGTGCCCTTTGTGTTCGAGGTACGGGATCTCTGGCCAGAAACCATGGTCGCGATCGACGCGGTGAAAGAAAAGAGCCTTGTCTTCCGTGGACTGCGTGCTCTTGCCCGCGCCTTATACACGCGCTGCGATCGCATCGTCACTGTGGGTGAAGGATATGCCGAGAGCATCAACAGACTCTACGGCATTGACCGCAGTAAAATGGGCATAGTCCACAATGGGATCGACCTGGAGCTCTTCAGACCAAGCCCCAAGGCGAATGACGTGCGACAGGAGTACGGCTGGTCAGACAAGTTCGTCGCGATGTATCTCGGAACACATGGGATGTGCCATGGTCTGGATTCTGTGCTGAAGGTCGCCCGAGAAATGCGACACGATGGCAAGAGACTGTTCGTCTTCGTCGGCGAGGGAGCAGAGAAAGGTCACCTCAAAGGTCTTGCTGCACAATGGCGATTGCCGAACGTTCAGTTCATAGACCAGCAGCCGAGAGACCGGGTTCCTAAGTTCTATGCGGCCTGCGACATAGGAATAGTCTGTTTGCGCGACAGCCCTCGTTTTAGGGAAGTGCTGCCATCCAAGATCTTCGAGTATCTCGGAATGGAGCGTCCGGTGTTACTAAGTGTTGATGGTGAAGCGCGCAGACTTGTGGAGAACGCCGGGGCTGGCGTCTGTGTTCCGCCGGAGGACACCGACGCAATGGTCTCCGGGATCGAACGGCTTTGTCGAGAACGGCGGCAACTGGAGGAGATGGGCCGGAATGGGAGGGCTTACGTTTCGCGGCATTTTGATCGGAAGAAACTTGCCGAGAAGTACATTTCGATTCTTGAAGAAGTCATAGCAAAGCAGTAGTCAGCCGCGTCGCAACAACCTCTGAAAGAACAGCAGTGTCCACGTTGACCAAGTACGTTTTCGTCCAAGACGACCCATTCTATCTTCCCAAAGTACTTGACAAGTACTTGCGCGAGTTCTCCGATTCGACAGTCGGGATCAACGTACAGTCGGTTACGATGGGCAAGCGGACCGTTTTCCGTACGGCCTGGGAGTTGCTCAGACTCTACGGTCCCTACTACTTCCAGTGGAAACTTCGCCGATTCATGTGGACTCGAATAAAGGCAAAGGTCTGCAATGACATATTTCGGTCGACCTCACACTGCTATTCTATCCGAGCAGTAGCTCGAAAGTACGGAGTACCAGTGGATGAAACAGAAAGTGTCAACGGTGAGGGGTTTCGGGCGTTGTTGCGCGAGAAAGGCGTCGAACTGATTGTGTCAGTTTCTGGCACTGAGTTTTATGGAAAGAAGCTACGAGAACAGACGCCCCGTGGGATCGTGAATTGCCATGGAGCGCTACTGCCGAAGTATCGAGGCCTGATGCCTTCTTTCTGGACCTTGGCCAACGGTGAACGTGAAGGTGGTGTGACGGTTCACTTCGTCGGGGACAAGTTGGATAATGGACCGATCGTGGTTCAGCGGCGTTACCGGATCCATCCGCATGATACGCTCGAGGATATCATGGCTCGAAGCAAGGATCTCGCGGCGGAAGCGATAATCGACTCCGTTCGGATGCTCGAACGAGGAAAGGCCACGCTGCTACCTAACGATGAGGGGGCGACTTGTTACTCGGTACCCACTCGAGCTGATGTAAAGCGATTCCGGAACCACGGCCATCAGTTCTTCTAGAGGTGGGAAACAACGAGTGAGAGAAACACCGCGTATCATGCATGCCTTGTCCTTCGATATCGAGGATTGGTTCCACATCGTCGAGACTGAAGCTGGTGAGAACCCGCATCAGTGGTCGGCGTTTCCGTCCATTGTTGAAGGTCGCACCCGTCAGATCCTCGAATTGCTGAGAGAATTCGACGTGCGGGCGACATTTTTCATTCTGGGATGGGTGGCCGAACGGTATCCCAGCGTCGTTCGCATGATCGCCGACGAGGGGCATGAAATTGGAACACATTCGTTTTGGCACCGGAAGGTCTACGAACTGACCCCGGAGGCTTTCCATGAAGACCTGCTTGATTCCATTGATGTGATCCGCGAGCATTCGGGAGTTGAAGTACACGGCTTCCGCGCCCCGTCGTTTTCGATCATCCCGGGTACGGAGTGGGCGTTCGACGTAATCAGAAAGGTTGGATTGAAATACGATGCCAGTCTCTTTCCTGCTCGACGTGCCCACGGCGGCTATCCTTGTGAGTGTGGTCCCCATTTGCAGAACGGAAGGGACTCCGAACCGATTCCCGAGCTGCCGATGAGTGTTCTGCCGTTGGGGCCCTTTCGCTTCTGCTTTTCTGGAGGGGGCTATTTTCGTCTTTTGCCGGCCTGGCTAATTGAACGGGGTTTCGAGCTTGCCGAAAGGGCGAAACGGCCTGCTGTGGTCTATCTTCATCCACGCGATTTCGCAACGGACTGTCCGGTAGCCGCCATGTCGGCGTTCCGTCGCTTCAAGTGCTATGTCGGCCAGGGAAGCACCGAGGGGAAACTTCGACGATTGCTTGAGAAATATCGTTTCACGACGTGCTACGAGGTCTTACGGCATGCTAATCTTGCACCGTTGGTGACGGCGGAGGCTGAGGTCCTGCGGTGAGGCACCCCCCGTTGGCTTCGTGTCAGGCAAGCGCCACCCGGGCTAGCCGTGATGTTGAGCGGGCTCGGGGGGACCACTTTGGAATGACACGATCTTGTTGAACTCTTCGGATATCCCCGCGAGACTGGCTTGGTCTGATTGGGCAGGCCGCTGGTGGTATATCTTGCGATACCACCGCAAGTCGCAATTGGCCATGCGGCTGGTGAACGTTGCGCGGCGGCGATTGCTCGGGCTGACTGGCGGCAGACGCTACCGGAGCTTCTCGGACGTTTCGCCTCGCTTGCGAGAAAACCCCGATCTGACCGCTTTGACGGCCCAGAAGCTTGCCGGTCGCACGGCGAACGGGGCGTCCGCAAGGGCCGCTGAGATTATCGACGGCCAATTCGAGTTTCTCGGCCAGCAGCACGCCCTGCCGGACCCGATCGACTGGCGGCTGAAGTGCCGGCCGGAAGCGTCGCACCTGTGGCGGTTCGTGCTGCACTACAACGAGTTCCTCCTGGACCTCGCGGCCGAAGGGCGTCAGCGGGGCACAACCGCGTGGTACGACCGTGCCTGGGACCTCGTCCGGCAGTGGATCGAGGGCAATTCGCTCCGCGACGCACGTGTCCTGAACGATGCGTGGCATCCGTACTGCATTTCGCGCCGGCTCCCTGCCTGGATCTTGCTCTGGACGGCTTCGCCTCCGGATGGTGAGTTGCGAGAACAGGTCCTGCGTAGCGTGGTCGCCCAGGCGATGTATCTCCAGAAGCACTTGGAATGGGACGTGCGAGGCAACCATCTTCTAGAGAATGCCAAGGCACTCGTGCTGGCAGGGGCGTTCCTCGAGGGCCCCGATGCCGACCGGTGGCTTCGACGGGGAAGCGAAATCCTGCGAAAGGAGCTTCGCGAACAGATTCTGCCCCACGGCGAGCATTTTGAACGTTCATCCATGTATCACGCACTGATGCTCGATGTCGTGCTGGACGTACGGGATGCCACGAAGACCGTCGTGCCGGACCTGTCTGAATTCTGCGCCGAAACGGCCGACAAGATGGCGGCCTTCCTGGAACAAACAGTCCACCCAGACGGCGAGATCCCGCTGCTGGGCGATGCATGCTTTGGTGAGACGCCACCCGCCGAGCATCTGATCACCCGGGCCACGCGTCAAACTGCCGAGACGACACGCGTCGCTTCCGGAACGGCCCAGCCAAGCGGTTCAGAGCCCAGTACGCGTACGCCGGGTGACTACTGGATCTATCGGCACGATGGGGACTTCCTGCTGTTCGATGCCGGTCCGGTAGGGCCCGATCACCTGCCGGCCCATGCGCATGCCGACTTGCTCACCTTTGAAGCGACGGTCCGAGGCCGCCGGCTGTTTGTCGACAGCGGTGTGTTCAACTACCAGGACGACGCGATGCGCCGTTACTGTCGATCGAGTGCCGCCCACAACGTCTTGACGATCGACGACCGGGATCAATGCGACGTATGGTCGCGATTTCGCATGGGGTACCGTGGTTGGCCTCGCGGCTTCGCGTCGGGAGAGACCCACGGCTTCCACTGGGCTCGCGCTTGCCACAACGCGTACCGCCGGCTCGGGGTACCCACGGTCGGCCGTTGGGTTGCTTGTCGGCCGGACGGGCCGTGGTTCTTTGTCGATTGGGCGGAGGGAAAGGGTACCCACAAGCTCACGAGTCGGCTGCACCTGCACCCCGACTTTGACGCGGAAGTTAGTGCGGCAGACGAAGTGCTGATTCGTGGTCCGGGCGGCGCCTATCGTCTGCGGGCTCTCACTCCCGGCTCGGTCGCCGTCACCAAGGGATGGTACTGCCCGGGATTTGGGCGCCGAATTGCGACCTCCGTGGTAGAGTGCAGTGCAACGGTGACCTTGCCCGCCGTGTGTGGATGGTTCTTCGCTCCGGAAGACGTCGACGGGGAAGCGGCTCTCAGCCGTGACGACGGGCAGGAGCCCGTGCTTTCGTGGCGCGACGACGTGAACCGATTACAACTGCAACCGTTTGCGTGATCGGGACCTTCGGTACGGCACAGAACGTCGTTACGACCAGCCCACGTGCGTAAATTCACCGACATCACGTTACGCGTCCTCTGCCTCAGCTACCTGGTCGCCCTGAGCCTGCTGTTGCTGAGTGAGGAGCCGCTGCGCTTCTTCGGGGTGGACTCTCCGTTGCGCGATTTGGCCCCACGAGCGCACTTCCCGAGCTTCCTGGTGCTGACGATACTGGCCTTGGCAGCCAGATGGACCATGCCGCAGTGGGCCGTGATCTCGTGCCTTGTTACGTACGCGGGAGCCACCGAATTCTTGCAGGCGTTTGTGCCTGGGAGGAGCCCCAGTATTGTGGACGGTCTCCACAACCTTGCCGGGATCGCAGTCGGATGCACCGTCTGTTGGATCGTTGTGGGTGTCGGCATCCTAGTGTCGCGCGGATTCAACCGGCGCGGGGTAGTGCTAGTCAACGGAGAGAACACTTCACAATGACAGACTTACACCTAGCTTGCGTCGTCGGCGCCCGGCCGAACTTCATGAAAATGGCGCCCCTGCTGCGGGCGTTGGAAGCCTATTCTCACGTACATCCCATATTGATCCACACGGGGCAGCACTACGACGAGAACCTCTCCGACATCTTCTTTGATGAACTGGGGATGAAGCGGCCGGACGTGTCTCTCGACGTGGGCTCCGGCAAACACGGGGTGCAAACGGCAAAGGTCCTGAAACGGTTTGAGGCGCTCCTGGAACAGGGGACACCCGGGGAGGGAAATCGCTACGATCGCGTGGTCGTCGTGGGCGACGTCAACTCGACGATGGCCGCCACGTTGGCAGCGGTCAAGCTGGGTGTGCCGGTTGCCCACGTCGAAGCCGGACTGCGCAGCTTCGACCGTTCCATGCCCGAGGAAATCAACCGCATGGTCACCGATTCGATCTGCGACATGCTGCTGGTCTCCGAGCCGGCCGGTCTGGAGAATCTTCGCCGTGAAGGGCATCCCGACGATCGATTGCACCTGGTCGGTAACGTGATGATCGACACGCTGAGACGACTGTTGCCGAAGGCCAAGGCACGCGATACGCTCAACGACTACGACCTGAATCCCGGCCGATACGGAGTGATCACGCTGCACCGCCCGGCCAACGTCGATGCACCCGAGACACTGGCCCGGTTGTTGGACGTGCTGGTGGAGGTCTCACGCGAGCTTCGCTTGGTGTTTCCACTCCACCCGAGAACGAAACAACGAATCGAGCGGTTCGGATTGGCCGAACGGCTTGATGCTGCCAAGGGAATCTTGCAGTTGGGCCCCCTGGGCTACCTCGATTTCCTCGCGCTGACGTCACAAGCAAAGGTCATTATTACCGATTCCGGAGGTCTTCAAGAAGAATCGACGGCGCTGGGGATTCCTTGCCTAACTGCGCGACCCAACACGGAGCGCCCCATTACAGTAACCGAAGGCACAAGCACACTGGTAGACGGTGACCCGACGAAACTACGGCACAACCTGCGGGCCGTGCTCGACGGAACATACAAGCAAGGCCGTTGCCCAGCACTCTGGGACGGTCGGGCGGCCGAACGCATCGCACCGCTGCTGGCCGGCGTTGCCGGGCAAGAGCAGATAACGACGGGCTGAACGTCCTTGACGCATACCAAAAGACATCACTTGCATCGACTAACACTACAATCTGGAAAGGCTACTGCGGAGTCTCTTTCCGGAATTCGAGAGAAACGAGGTATATCATGAAGCGGTTGAATA